>JACQEW010000180.1 GCA_016200365.1 Nitrospinota bacterium | reverse complement strand
TTTAAAAATTCTCCTTAAAACTCTTAACTCTTAACTCTTAACTCTTAACTTTTAACTGTATTTGTTGTCCCCATCGTCTAGCCCGGCCAAGGACACCGCCCTTTCACGGCGGTAACGAGGGTTCAAATCCCTCTGGGGACGCCAATAAATAAGGGTTTTTTGTCCGGTTTATTGTTTTTTTGCAGTGTTATCACCTCCTTTGTAAATCAAATTATTGCTTTTGAAAATGTCGCTGCTAAGGTTCCTTCCCAATCCGATGGTGTGGATATTATTCCTTCTTGCCGCCGGGATATTAATTACACGGGATTTACGCAGGCAATCGAGGATTAAGATAGGATGGTATTTTCTGATTATCGGGACAGCGGTTCTCTTTTTGCTGAGTATCAACCCTGTTTCGGATTTTCTTGTGTATTATTTAGAGAGTCAATATAAGCCGCCTTCCGTAGAGGTTCTTTCAAGGGCGGATATAATAGTGATTTTAAACGGCGGCGTTTCTCCTTCGGGAGGGTTTCGCAAAAACCCGGAGCCGTCCGGAGCCACATATTCAAGGGTTTTCAACGGGGTTGAAACCTTTAAGCAGAGCAAGGCAAAGGCATTGGTGATGTCCGGTGCAAATGGTATAAATGGAAGCGAAGGCGATATTGAGGTTATGAAAAATTTAGCCGTTGCATTGGGGATTCAAGCCGATAAGATTATTGTAGAGTCCATGTCCCGCCATACTCTGGAGCATGCAATCGAGCTTGCAAAAATTTTCCCGCCTGAAAATGGAATGCGAATCGGCATTGTAACTTCCGCCCTTCATATACCGAGGGCGGTTCAGGCATTTCGGAAAAAATACCCTAAGGATTCCATTATCCCCGTGCCTGTCGGCTATACCTATTATCCGCACAGATACGGAATAGATAGTCTTATACCTTCTACTTATGTGCTGTCCCAAAGCAGCTATGCAATTCATGAATTAATAGGTATGGTTTTATATAGTCTCTGGTATAATTAAAAAAAGGAGGGATTTAATGAAAAGACGCAAAATCTTCTGTCTTCTGTCTTCTGTCTTCTGTCTTCTGTTTTTACATGCCCCTGCCTTTCCTGAATCGCTGGATAAAAGGGTTATCGAGCATACCCTTAAAAACGGCATGAAATTGCTCTTGCTCGAGAGGCATCAATCTCCTACAGTGGCTACCACCATTATGTTTAAAGTTGGGTCTGTAGATGAGAGAACCGGCATGACCGGCACCGCACATCTTCTGGAGCACATGCTTTTTAAGGGGACAAGGATGCTCGGCACAAAGGATTATAAAAAGGAAAAACCTCTGCTCGATGAGATGGACAAAATTGCAAGCCGGCTCGATGTGGAAGTGAGAAAGGGTGAAAGGGCTGATAAAGCCAAGATAGAAAAACTGAAGTCCGGGCTTAAGAGGCTTCAGGATGGGCATAAGAAATTAGTGATAAAGGATGAATTCGCCTCACTTTATTCAAAGAGCGGCGGGGTGGGCTATAATGCAGGGACAAGCAGGGATATGACATCATACATAATAAGCCTCCCTTCAAATAAAATGGAGCTATGGGCTGCAATTGAATCGGACAGGATGAAAAACCCGGTATTGAGGGAATTCTATTCCGAAAGGGATGTGGTGATGGAGGAGAGGAGGATGAGCTACGACAACAACCCTGAGGGGAGTCTCTTTGAAAATTTCCTTGCTGCTGCATATCTTGCACATCCTTATCGGAATCCTACCATAGGCTGGAAAACCGATATAAAATTCCTGCCGAAAATAGAGGTGGAGAGATTTTTAAAGACCTATTATGCACCCAATAACTGTGTGGTAACGGTTGTCGGCGACATTAATCCGAAAGAGATTATTAAAATGATGGAGAGATATTTTGGAGACATACCTCCACAGAGTATCCCTGAGAGGATATGGACAGAGGAGCCTGTGCAGGACGGCGAGAGGAGAATAGAGGTGGAATTCGATGCAAACCCGAGCATATTGATAGGCTACCATAAGCCGACACTTCCCCACCATGACGATTATGTATTCGATGTCATAGATTTTATCCTGAGCAGCGGCAGGACATCCCGCCTTTATAAAAAGATGGTCGAGGAAAAAAGGATAGCAGTATCTGTCAGCGCCTATTCCCTGCCTGGCTCAAGATACCCGAATTTATTTGTCTTCAACGGAGTCCCCCGCGCGCCGCACACGGTTAAAGAATTGGAAGATGCCTTTTATGAAGAGCTGGAAAAACTGAAAAACGAGCCTGTCAGCCAAAAGGAGTTGGAGAGGGTTATAAATAATTTAGAGGCTGCATTCATCAGGCAGCTTGGCTCTAACAGGGGGATGTCGGATACCCTTGCATATTATAATACAATAGCAGGGGATTGGAGATACATAATGACCCATATAGATGAGATTAGAAAAATTACGCCGGAGGATATTATGAATACGGCTAAAAAGTATTTTAACAAAGACAACAGGACGGTAGCGGTTCTGGTGAAGAAGGAGGGGAAGTAAAATGTCAGAAGACAGAAGACAGAAGACAGAAGACAGAAATAAAAGAGGTATTTATTTATTGTTTTTTTTACTCTTCACTCTTCACTTTTCACTTTTCACTCATAATGCTTGGGCTGTTCATCCTTCAAAGCTCAAATTCGAGCAGATGAAGTTTAACCCGCCTAATACGGAAATGGTTTTGTTGAATAACGGAATTATCCTGCATATATTACAGGATAAAGAACTGCCGGTCATTGAGATGGTAGCAGTGGTCAGGACAGGCTCGATATATGAACCGGAGGATAAGACAGGATTGGCGGATATTACAGGAAGGGTAATGAGAAGCGGCGGGACAGTTAATATGTCAGGGGAGGAGATAAACGAGAGACTGGAGTTTATTGCAGGCTCTGTAGAAGTAGGCATAGGGGGGGATTCAGGCACAGCATCCATGTCTGTAATGAAAAAGGATATGGATACAGGACTTAAAATATTTGCCGATATACTGATGAATCCTGCCTTTCGAGAGGATAAACTCGATATGGAGAAACAGAAGACAATAGAGGCGATAAGGAGGCAGAATGACGACCCTTCAAATATAGCGAGGAGAGAGTTCCGTAAGGTCGTCTATGGCAGCCATCCCTACGGGAGGTCTCCAACCATTGATACAATAAGCAGGATAAAGAGGGATGACATGATTCAATTCCATAAAAAATATTTTCATCCGAATAATGTGATTATGGGCATAGCAGGGGATTTCGATAAAGAGGAGATGATTAAAAAGATAGAGGAGGTGTTTAAGGACTGGAAAATAGAATATATAGATTTTCCTCATGCGGCAAAGATAAAAGAGAATTTTGAGAAATCAACAAACTTTGCCTTTAAGGATACAAACCAGTCCGTTATAAGGATGGGGCATCTCGGCATAAGACAGAATAACCCCGATTATTACGCTGTAATGGTGATGGACGATATACTGGGCGGAGGGAGCTTTACATCGAGATTGATGAAAGAGGTAAGGTCTGATAGGGGGCTTGCATACAGCGTTTGGAGCGTGTTTGCAGCAGGGAAGCTCGATTTGGGGATATTTGCGGCAGGCTGCGAGACAAAATCGGAAAGCACTTATGAGGTTATAACCCTGATACAAAACATCATCGAGGGAATGATGAGGTCTCCTGTATCGGACGAGGAATTGCAGATAGCAAAGGAGGCGATTATCAATTCATTTATCTTCGGCTTTACATCCAATATGCAGGTCGTAAACCAGCGGATAAATATTCAGTATTATAATCTGCCGGAGGATTATCTTGAGAAATACAGAGAGAATATAAGCAAAGTAACAAAAGAGGATGTCATGAGAGTGGCGAAAAAATATCTACACCCTGATAAGCTTGCTCTGGTAGTGGTAGGGGATGATAAGAAATTCGACAAACCCCTCTCAGTGTTTGGAGAGATAAAAAACATAAAATTGGAGTAAAAAATCACTTAAAAAGGAAAGGTCTCGTATGAACGAAATTACTAATGAATGGACAGAAAAAGCTGAAGGTGATTTCGCATGGCTTTAACCCATCAAGCGACCATTTCAAGTCTTAGCTTTTCAATCCTTGAGCGGACAGGTTTCAATTCTGTAATAGTTACATAGATTATAGGCTGTTCTTTTTCGGCAGCCTTCAATGAAGTTTCCTTAGCCCATGGATTGCATTCCTCATCATCCTCTATCTGCATAACAATAAGGGCGTTGTTTGGTATTTTCTCGGCAAATTTCGGATGTTCAAGAATATAACGGTCAAACTCCTTTACCATCATACTATTCTTTTCTATAACCCCCTCTTTTCTTAACATGGAAATTCTCCTCTTAAAAATCTCTCCCTGTAATACTGCCAATTTTCATTAATATCATCGTCACCACTTCTTTCCATATATCACCAACCTTTATCTCCAATTGAACCATAAATACTGTAACTTTTCCTGATGTTGTTTTATGATAATGCCTTTTTCTTACATCTAAATCAAACAGGATGAGATACCCCAGAAAATCTGGAATAAAGAGATGAAATTTTGACAAAAACTTATGGTTATTGGGGCTGACCAGATAGAAAGGGATTAAATATTTAGTGCCGTTACAACTAATTCCGCCTAAAGATGAATTTTACTTTTAGAGACGCATAGCAGTATACAGACGCCTTATGTTGTCCATATCAAGTTGTAACGGCATTAGCATAAAGGAAGTGGTGATTTTTTTAGATATATGTTAGCCACTCTTTGTATTTATTGTTTTTGCCTTTTACAATATCAAAGAAGGTATCCTGTAGTTTTTTTGTTGTTTCCCCTATACTCCCCTTTCCTATAATCCGGTTATCAACCTCTCTTATCGGGGTTATCTCTGCTGCGGTTCCGCTGAAGAAAGCCTCATCTGCTATATACAGTTCGTCTCTCGAAAACAGTTCTTCCTTTACCTCGATACCGTAATCTGCGGCAATCTTTATAACAGAATCCCTGGTTATCCCTTCTAAGACAGAGGTTATGGGTGGGGTTTTGATGGCGCCTCCTCTTACAATAAAGATATTCTCCCCCGAACCTTCGGCAACATTCCCGTTCACATCGAGGAGTATTGCCTCCTCATATCCATTGTCAACCGCCTCTACCTTTGCCAGAATGGAGTTTACATAATTACCGCAGACCTTTGCCTTTGTCATGCTTATATTTATGTGGTGTCTTGTAAAAGAGGATACCTTTACCCTTATCCCCTTTACAAGAGATTCTTCTCCAAGATATGCACCCCACTGCCAGACCGCTACTGCGCAATGGACAGAAATGCCTTTGCAGTTTAAGCCGAATTTATCGTGTCCGAGAAAGACTATAGGTCTTATGTAGCATGCCTCGAGTCCATTGGTCTTTATACTTGTTTTTATGGCATCCGTAATCGCTTCTTTACTGTAGGGTATCTTCATCCCTACAATGTGGGCAGAGTTAAAGAGCCTTTCGATATGCTCTTTCAATCTGAAGATTGCCGAGCCGTTATCGGTTTTGTAGCACCTGATACCCTCAAATACACCGAGCCCGTAATGCAGGGTATGAGTCATTATATGAACATTCGCCTCATCCCAGTTTACAATCTTCCCATCCATCCAGATTTTTATATTGTCCATTATTCACCTCTCAACCTAAAACAAAATTTTGATTTTCCTGCAAAAACCTTTTTTGAACGACTTTTTAATTTTTCTTTTGAACCTTTAATAATTTAAAAAATAGAACAAAAGAAAAATTAACGGAAGTGAAAAAAATGGTTTTTGCAGGGTACTCAATTTTTAAATTCCCTCTTAATCTCCTTTACCTTTTCCGGGTAACAAAATACATCCAATGCAGTCATGGCTGCAGCCTTTGTCATTTTTATCATCATATCCGTCCCGAATTTCGAGACAGCAGCCCGTGCAAATTCAGGCGAATGATTTACCACATTCATCTTTCCGATTGCAAATTCAGGGTGGATTGTCGGTATCACCTGACTTAGATTTCCAATATCGGATGAACCCATCCCATCCCTCTCGCCAATTAAATCCTCTTTAATCCCAATGGACTTCATGTTTTCCCTGAATATCCCCGACAATGTATAATTGGGCTTAAAGGGATGATATGCGAATTTTCCTGTATCTATCCTTAACCTGCACCTTGCAGCCTTTGCTGCCCCTCTTGCACAGTCTTTGACCTTTTCCAGCACCTCTTTGAAGTATTTCATATCCAGCGTTCTTACATAGAACCTTGCCGCTGCCCTGTCAGGGATGATATTCGGCGCCTGCCCGCCTTCCGTAATAATACCGTGAATTCTTACATCCTCTTTTAACTGCTGTCTCAGGGCATTTATATTATTGTATGTGAGAATTACGCCGTCAAGGGCATTTATCCCCTCATAAGGAAATGATGAAGCATGGGATGACTTGCCTATAAATGTGAAGGTTATATCAACTACAGCCAGCATCCTTCCTATTACCCTCGTCTTATTCGAGGGGTGAGCCATGAGCGCTATATCTATGCCGTTGAAGACCCCTTTTTCAATAAGCTTTATCTTCCCGCCGCCCCCCTCTTCGGCAGGAGTTCCGATAACAATAATTCTACCTGCACTATCCAGAGCAAGATTTCTTAATGCTGCTGCCGCACCTGCGCTTATCGCACCGATCATATTGTGCCCGCAGGCATGTCCCAGCTTTGGAAGGGCATCGTATTCTGCAATAAAGGCTACAGCCGGAGCCTTTATTCTGCCTGCTGCGGATGCTGTGAATGCAGTCGGCAGCCCCCCTATCCCCCTTTCTATTTTAAAGCCGTGGTTTTTGAGAAAGGATGTCAGGGTATCCGATGCAAAGAATTCCTTGTATGCCAATTCGGGCTTTGAATGGATTAGCCTGCTGAGCTTTACGATTTCAGGGTTAAGCCTGTCTATCTCTTTTATAACGGCGGACTTGAGCTGGTCTGTATTCATAGGCTAAAAGGTGAAAAGGTGAAAAGGTCAAAAGGTCAAAAGGCGAAAAGGTTTTAAACCTCTTAACCTCTTTACCTTTTAGCCTTTTCACCTTGTTACGATATATTCCTCAATATTCTCAAATAATTAAGCTCCCTCGGTATGTCGCATTCTTCGCAGTAATTATTCTCCGCCAATATCTTTAAATCCTTCAGCACCCTCTCATCGCCCTCAAATATAACGGTTTTTAATCCTTTATCCGCTATAAAACCTCCCGCCTCCATTATGCTTAGAACGGATTTGGCATTAAACCTCTGTCCATCGGCAAGTATAGAGACATCCGTGCCATGCTCGTTGACAATAAGAGAAATATAGGTAGAAGGTCTGGCATGAAAACCGAGAGGATGAGGGACTGGGAGCTCATACTGGACATTCTTTACATAGGAAGTAAGTATATTTTCAGCAAGGGCATTGCCCTTCTGGAGGTATTTATCGCTGTAAAAGAGGGCGAAATTAACAATCCTGTCGAGCAGGGTATTCTTATCTATAATCTGCGCAATTTTTTCCTTTACCGCTCCCTTTCTAATCTGGTTCTCATGCCTTTCATAAAAATGGGAGAGCCATCTTACCATCTCCATGAGGTGCAGGGGAAGCGATATATGTCCCCTGATTCTTTTCAGGTTTTCGTTAGTCCTTTCTATTGGTGTATTTTTCACATAGGTATCGTAGTCGGACTGTACGCTGTGAATTATATTTTTGATTTTTTGAGCCTTCTTTTCATCCATCTGCGAAGGTATAAAATCCGTCAATTCATCAACACTGCGTCTCCTTCCTAAATTTTCCTCCCTTAATATCTTTGCCACCTTTCTGTATTTCCTGGACAACTCCAGTATCCTCTCTTCTTCATTTATAACTCTCTCCTCCTCTGCATTGCGGGGAAGCTGTTTTTTTACCGCTACCTCCTTGAACTCCTCTTTGCCCAGTCTCTCTTCAGGGATGATAATCTTCAGAGACATTGCCTCGGCATTGGCAGTTTTAAAAAGGGATTTAATCGCCTCGTTGAAGAAATCGAGGGTTTTGACGGCTTCTCCTGTGAACTCCTCTCTCTCTTTTTCCGAATCCCATATATTATAGTCGGGGTATCTGTCAATAAGATGTTTAAGCTGAAAGGAGGCTATGGCGAAATTTCTTATGGATGCTACAAGCTCGGCGAAGAATATCCATGTCCTGTTCTGCCTGGCGCCGTGGTCGTCGAGAAATATCTCGAAGTGGTCTGCCTCATTCATCAGGTTGGAGTAGAACTTCTTTGTAAGCTCGGGAGAGTTGGTTACAATAAAATTGTATATTTTAAAAAATTCCGACGAGGCCTCCTGAATCAACTGCAGGAATTCTTCATTGCTTATAACCTTATTTAACGATTCTGAAACCATTTAAAAAAAATAAAACCACAGAGGCACGGAGACACAGAGAAGAATGCAAAAAAACAGAAGATAGAAGGTAGAAAAAGAAAGAAATCTATCTTCTATTCTCTATCCTCTATTTTCTTCTTCTCTGTGCCTCTGTGTCTCAGTGGTTTAAATTAGGTTTTCGTTTATTTCTTTGGTCTTGGAGCCTTTTTGAGCTTTGCCTTTTTTTCTTCTTCCTGTGCAGCCTTTTCCTGCTCCTTTGCCGCCTTTTCCGCTGCTTCCTTCTCCGCTGCCTCTTTCTTCGCCTTCTCTTCAGCTTCTCTCTTTGCCCTCTCCTCCGCCTCCTTCGCCTCCCTTTCGGCAGCCCTCTTTGCAGCAGCCTCTTTCTCTGCTGCTTCTCTTGCTAATTTCTTATCTTCCCTTTCCTTTGACTTTTTCAGGTTCTCCTCGTGCTTTGCCTTTTCCTCCTCACGCCTCTTGTCCTTTGCCAAAACAAGCTTCAATTTCCTCTGCAGCCTCTTTAATGTCTTCTTCGCCCTTCGTATCCCCGCATCAGCCTTTGTATTCTCAACCGCCTTCAGCTTCTCCTGCAACTTATTCTTCGTCTTTTCAATTCTCTCTTTTATCTTTGCTGCATCTGCCATTATTCCCTCCTGTTAATTTAAAATGGTTAATAATAGAAATTTTATCACTCCGCCTGTCCATATTCAAGATTTAAAAGAACAAAACGTCCTTAGGGCGAATTTAAAAACTACTCCTCTTTAGTTAATAGACATTGCCTGTTGATTGAATTATAATAACCTTCTATTTTGCATTATAATTAAAACCCCCTGAATATGCAAATCTATCTTATGCAGCATGGACATGCTCTTAGCGAAGAGCAGGACACACAGAGGCATCTGAGTCCAGAAGGAAAGGCTCAGATAGGAAGGACTGCTGCTGCCTTGAAAGAGATGGGTATATCCTTTGACCTTATAATATCCAGCCCAAAGGCGAGGGCAAGGGAATCAGCAGAAATTGTGGCAGATACACTCTCTTACCCAATAAACGAGAATGAGATTACTGATACGCTTACTCCCAATTCATCACCTGAAGATTTTATAAATTTTTTAATGGAATTTAAGGATAGGGAGAGTGTCTTCATAGCAGGGCATCTCCCATCCTTATATAATATTGCATTACACCTATTATGCGAGTCTTGTAGCATAAATATCAAATTTGAGATGGGCGGTGTCTTGAGAATAGATGCAGAAAGACTCCCAACCCGTCAGGGAGTCCTTCGCTATTACCTTTTGCCAGAGCAGCTTAATATTATTGCAGGAAGACAAAGACTTGAACACGAATGACACGAATGGACGAATTACACTAAAATAAGAAGCAAGAAACCAGAGGTAAGAGGCAAGATTTTTCTTGCTTCTTGCTTCTTGTTTCTTGCCTCTTGCATCTATTCGTGTCATTCGTATATTTGTGCAATTCGTGTTCCATTTTTTGAAAGGAGGTGTATATGCCAGAAAAGATGAGTCATGAGGAGTTTGTAAAAAAGGCGATTGTGTCGCTGAGAAAAGAGGGGTATAAGGGTATTCATACCGTATACTCCGGTTTCAACGAAGCCTTCAAAAAATATTTTGAAGGAGAGAACCCCATAGAAGCTACCAAGAAACTTGCCGACGAGAGAAAGATAGTTATAAGACCCGTAAAGGGCGGTGTTATGCTCTATCTCCCCCAAGACGCCCCTATCCAGGCGACCCGCGGCGAAGATGCGTTGAAGAAGATGGGGCTGTAGCTCACAATGTAGTGCGACCCCTGATTCCTGAAACCTGTCAGGAACAGGTTTAATCAGGGGTTAGCTTTGCTAATCCCCCCTAATATGTTTTATGTCAAAGACTGCTTTAATTATAAATGGGACGACGAGGATAAATGGTAACACTGACATCCTTGTTGAAAAAATCATCGAAGGCTCGATAAAGACGAATGTGGATGTAAGACTTATAGAGCTTAGAAAGAAAAATATTACAAATTGCATTGGTTGTTATCGCTGTTTAAAGGAGTCCAGATGCTCTTTTCAGGATGACATGACTGAAATTCGAGAAGAAATCTATAGAGCCAATTTAATAATACTTGCATCCCCTTTATACTGGTGTGGTGTCACAGGTTTGATGAAAACCTTTATAGACAGACTTTTCTTCTATTATCATCCCCAAAATAGAGGTTTAATTTCAGGAAAGAAAGCGACTATAGTGACACCAATGAACCAGAGGGATGTGGCTCATGAGTCAGAAGTGCTGGTCGAATTCTACAGGCGATTACTAAATTGCCTTGGAGTAAAAATCGTTGCTATGTTTTTCTTCAGCGATATTATGGATAAGGGTGCTGTTTTGGATAAGCCAGAATATCTCAAACAGGCATATACAATAGGAAGTAATTTATCAACCTGGATTGAAAATGGCGACTATACTAAAGGCAATAAATAACTTGCGGTTACTCTATTTATGTCATGCCTGAATGTTTCTATCGGGCATCCATATTTTTAATACTGGATTCCCGATTAAAACCTCGGGAATGACAGAAAGAAATGTCAAGTTATTTATTGCTTTTACTATAACAACAGTCAAAGCTAACAAATAAAAATGAAAAAGACTATTGATTACGATATAGAACTTGACCTTGACAAGATTGAGAAACTCGGCAGACTTAGAGAAGCTGAGAATTTTAGATTCAGAAGTTTTCTAAAAGGTCGGGATCCTGATAAAATAGATAAAATTGTGCACAGGCTAAACCATGAAATTTCTAACCAGATTGACTGTGTAAGCTGGGGAAACTGCTGCCGGAAATTAAAAACCCGTATCACTCAGCCTGACATAACCAGATTATCAAATTGAAACAGATGAAGGTGAACAATATTTTAAAAACCTTCCCTGTTCGTTTCTTAAAGATAATAAATGTACGATATATGAAGATAGACCTGACGATTGCAGAGAATTTCCGCCAATCCGAGACAGGCTTATAAGCGGCAGAGCAAGTTATTAAAGGATGCCTTTGTTGATAGCAAGACTTAGTTTTATTCTATTTTTTAAAACCTTCCGCATATCACCGCTGGCTGACGAATTTACCCCCCCCCTTTTTTTTCTCTAATACTTATTTTTGGAAATGCCGATAACGAAGGCAAGAATAAAAAGACAGGAGGTGCTTATGAGGAAAAATTTATTTATATTCGTTTTGTCGGTAATTCTGCTTACATGGCAAGCCTCTTTTGCTGGTGATAACACCGCTTATAAAAATAAGAGACAGAGAGAAGTTCTTTCAGTATCTTATACAATGTTCTTTAATAACCACCGCTTTGATGAGATGAGCGTATACCTGTCTACTATTCAAAAGGACAGAGAAGGCTCTTTAAAGGTATACGGCATTGCAGCAATGCTTGCCAAACACCTTGCAGGCGACGGCTGGTTTAGAACCCCCGCAAAATATCAGCAGGATTTTGTAAAAGATAAGGCTAATATAAGTATTATACAGAGGAAAGAAGGTATACAGGTGATTATCAGCAGAGACGGAATTGTGGTTGGAAAGGTATTCGATTTTAATCAGGAGTCTGAGTTTATTGTTATAGATGTGTTTTGTAAATTATTCGGGTCGGCAGCTTGAGCGAAAAATCCTGCTCATTAAAGCTGCACTTAAAAATAAGAGTAAAAAAACTGAAATTAGTGCCGTTACAACTTGATATAGACAACATAAGTCATCTGTATACCGTTATCCGTCTCCCAAAGCAAAATTCATCTTTAGGCGGAATTAGTTGTAACGGCATTAGACAGGATATGCAGGATTATTTTTCTCGCAATTTTTACCAAGAAAGAAAATATTTTAATAGTTTAATGCCTTGACACAGAATAGTTTAATGCTTGACAAAACCTTTGTAATAGAATAAATTGAATTATATCGCGGGGTGGAGCAGTCTGGTAGCTCGTCGGGCTCATAACCCGAAGGTCGCAGGTTCAAATCCTGCCCCCGCTACCAAATAACTCATTGATTATAAAAACTTTAAAGGCTATCAGGAAATAAACCCTGATAGCCTTTTTGCTTTAACAGGACACTAACAGGACAGTTGCAGGACAGTTAAATTAAATCCTGCCCCTACTACCAAAATGAGTAAAGACAATTCTAAAAATCCAAATAAAAATATTCCTATAATTTCTATGTCTGAAGATGAAAGGGAAGAGGCATGGGATAATATTTTTATAAAAGAAGAGGGAAGCATCATTGAATTTAATCAAGAGACAAAAACAGGTAAAGTTAAGTCCCTTAAAGATGGTAATATTTACAGTATTGACAGCAGAGAATTGGTCAAGACAAAAATTGAATTACGCCAGGATGTATGCCAGATGCCCCATTCCAGTAAATATGCGGGCTTTGGCGTGAGCTTAAAAAAATCGCTATTCCTTTCCTCCCAGTTCTATAAACGACCACTGCTGCGGCAATATCTTCCTTACCGTCGCCGTCGAAATCGCCTGTGGCATAATGGAAAAAAACATTCTTTTCCCCCAGACTGTCTTCAAGCCATGATAGATACCATTTATCCATTTCAGGGCTTTTCATCATCTGACAATCAGGGATATATTTTTTGATAAGAGCCTTTATCTCTTTTTCCTTTTGTGTATCTTCTGGACATCCTTTTCCCCCGGCTTTTTCGAGCGTTTTAACAAGTAATGAATAATTCCACCGAAATGCAAGCCCGCAAGCAGTGCGCCCTAATCCATCTGCTGCGTTTAAATCCGCTCCTCTTGAGATAAGGAAATTTACAACATCTTCCTTTCCCTGTTTTGAGGAATGCATCAAGGGTGTATTGCCTTTGTTATCTCCAATATTAATATTGGCTCCTGATGAGATAATCGCCTTTACAACTTCCAAATGCCCATTAGCAGATGACCATGAAAGAGCGGTCATCCCATAAAGCTTGTCTTTTTTATTAATATCTACGCCAGAGCTTATGAATCTTTTGACATCCGAAACACTCCCTATCCTTGCCTCCATTATGAAATCTTTTTTCCCGTTTGATAGCTTTAAAACCTCTTTCAATTCTTCATTGGCATAATTGAGTGCGATTCTTCCATTATTATCCATTAAATCCGCCTTTGCGCCGTTTTTCAACAGAATATACGCCATTTCTGGATGCTTCATTTGTGATGCCAATATAAGAGCGGTTTCTTTCTTATCATTAGCCATATTTACATTTGCACCTGCTTCTATAAGCATAAGAGCAATTTCATTATCGCCGGTTTGAGCTGTCCTTATCAGGGGCGTCCAGCCGTTCCAACCCCACTGTCTTGCGTCTACAT
>JACQEW010000179.1 GCA_016200365.1 Nitrospinota bacterium | reverse complement strand
TCAAATGGTTTTGAAGAAGATTATAGGATGAACGAGGGAAGCAAACCAATTTGAAATCGAAAAATAAATATTTGCTCATTTAGACCTTGTATTTTAATTAGTTATGATACTTTCAAAAAATGATAATCGGACAGTAGTGATGTTTAATAATATATTTTTAGTTCTGACAGCAATCCAATCATGATAAACCATGCCATAAGTAAATAAAAGGATTCAAGGGTTCGAGGGTTTGAGTGATGAAAAATCTTGACCCCTTGACCCCTTAACCCCTTGACCCCTTCTTATTTTTTTTCCTGCCACCTTATTCACTGCATTGAGATAAGCCTTTGCGCTTGCCTCTATTACATCCGTGCTTGCGCCCTTGCCTGTAACCATATCACCGTTAAAATTAACCTTTACAACTACCTCTCCGATGGCATCTTTGCCGCCTGTTACCGCCCTTATGGAATAGGAGAGCAGTTTTCCCTGTATCCCTGTAATCCTCTCGATAGCCTTATAGGCAGCATCTACGGGACCATCCCCTATGGATGCATCCTGAATAATCTGATTCCCTTTCATAAGCCTTACTGTAGCGGTTGGAATGGTTTGATTTCCCGTTGTTGCCTGAAGATAGTCCAGCTTGAATACCTCTTCTGTCTTTGCAATCTCATCCTCTACGATAACTTCAAGGTCTTCGTCAAAGATCTCCTTCTTCATATCTGCAAGCCGCTTGAATCTCAAAAACGCCTTATCAAGCTCTTCTTTATTCAGCTTTATACCCAAATCCTCGAGCCGCTTTGAAAAGGCATGTCGTCCCGAATGTTTTCCAAGGACTATTTTGCTTTTTTTAAGTCCTATGGATTCGGGGGTCATAATCTCATAAGTAGTCCTCTCTTTCAACACTCCATCCTGATGGATTCCTGATTCGTGGGCAAAGGCATTCTCTCCCACTATAGCCTTATTCGGCTGGACAGATATTCCCGTAATGGTTGACAGAAGCCTGCTGGTCTTATGAATCTCTTTTGTTTTTACTCCGGTAGCATAAGGGAGAAAATCCCTTCTTACCTTGAGAGCCATTACCACCTCTTCAAGAGAGGCATTTCCCGCCCTCTCCCCAATACCGTTAATCGTGCATTCTATCTGCCTTGCACCGTTTTGAACGGCGCTTATCGAATTGGAGACTGCAAGCCCGAGGTCGTTATGGCAGTGGACACTGATAATCGCCTTATTTATATTGAAGACATTCTCCCTGATTGTCTTTATCATCCCGCCGAATTCATCCGGTATTGCATAACCGACTGTATCTGGAATATTCACTGTCGTAGCCCCTGCATCAATAACCGCCTCGATTACCTGACAGAGATAGTCAATATCACTCCTTACTGCATCCATTGCAGAAAATTCCACATCCTTCGTATATCTCTTTGCATATCTAACTGCCTTCACTGCATCGTCCAATACCTCTTCCCTGCCTTTTTTCAATTGATGCTTCAGGTGTATATCCGATGTGGCGACGAAGGTATGAATCCTCGCCTTTTTAGCATGTTTCAAAGCCTCCCATGCACGGTCTATGTCTTTTACAATGACCCTAGAAAGACCTGCAATAGTAGGCCCCTTGACATTTTTTGCAATCTCTTTAACCGCCTCAAAATCACCCTCCGAAGCAATAGGAAACCCTGCCTCGATGACATCTACATTCAGGCGGGCAAGCTGTTTCGCCACAATAATCTTTTCTTCTATATTCATGCTGAAGCCCGGGGACTGCTCCCCATCCCTCAGCGTAGTATCGAATATTATTATTTTTCCCATATATTATACCTCCTGACTCCCGACTCCTGACTCACGACTATCTTCTACCTTTACCTTTTTATGAAATAATAACCATTCTAATGGTCCTGATAAGCCGTATATAACGGTTATTACAAAAATCATCAATTCCGGTATAGTTGCAATAATATAAATAAACAGGATTGCAAAGACCAGAATATTAAACGGCTTCTTTTTCCTTAACTCAAGCCTCTTAAAGCTCCTGTATCTTATATTGCTTACCATAAGAAAGGCGAGGATATATACTGTCATTACCAGTATAAAAGGCTCTATCTTCTCCATAAACAAAAAGTCCTTTGTCATTATTACCGTAGATGCTATTACTCCTGCTGCAGCAGGAATCGGCAGTCCTGTAAAATCAAGATTTTTTACATCCGTCGTATCCTGAACATTATATCGGGCAAGCCTCAAAGCGCCGCATATTACAAACAGAAATGCCGCAAGCCACCCTATCCTGCCGAATGGCTGTAAGACCCATGAATATACCAGCAGACCCGGCGCCAGCCCGAAGGATATAAGGTCCGAGAGGGAGTCGTATTCAAGCCCGAAATCGCTGGAAGAGTGGGTAAGTCTTGCAATCTTTCCATCGAGTCCATCGAATATCATCGCTACAATAATCGCCACGGCTGCATGATAAAACTGCTGGTTGAATACCGAAATGATTGCATAAAACCCGCAGAAGAAATTGCCTGTGGTTAAAAGATTCGGAATTATATAAACGCCTTTTTTTAGTTTCATACCTTTAATCTCCCTATAATATCCTTACCGCCCTTTATTCTATCTCCAACCTTTACTGCAAGCTCAGTGTCCGAAGGTAATAAAATATCCACCCTTGAGCCGAATCTTATTAAGCCGTATCTGACTCCTCTTTCTACTCTGTCCCCTTCCTTTACCCAGCAGACTATCCTTCTGGCAATAAGTCCTGCAATCTGTTTGACAAGAATCTTTGCGCCTTTCTTTAATTCAATCAAAACAGAGTTCTGCTCATTTAAGAGAGACGCCTTATCATCAAAGGCGGCAAGGAATTTGCCGGGATTATATACAACCTTTTTTACGACACCCTCATAAGGGGAGCGGTTTACATGGACATTAAATATGGAGAGAAAAATACTTATACAAACTGCATCCCCGCCATAAACGGCATCATTCTTTACATCCTGAATCTTTACCACCTTCCCATCGGCAGGAGATACAACCGCCCTCTCATCACCTGTAATTTCTCTCTCAGGGTCACGGAAAAAACTTATTACAAAGATGGTCAAAATACTCAAAATTATCGAGAGCGCCGTCAGACAAAAATAAAACGATATGCCTGATATAATCAGCAGGGGGATTATAAAGCGATAACCATCGGAAACTATCGGAATTCGCATATAAAAATTTAGGTTAAGGTCAAGGTTAAGGTTGAGGTAAAGATTTTCTTAACCTAAACCTCAGCCTCAAACTGCCTTTTTCCCAATCCACCCCATCATCTTCCTCAATCTCTCCCCAACATCTTCTATCTTATGCTCGGCGCCTTTTTTAAGAAGGGCATTATAAACAGGACGGTTAGCCTGATTCTCCACTATCCATTCCCTTGCAAACTCCCCGGATTGAATCTCTGAAAGAATCTTCTTCATCTCCCGCCGGGTCTCATCAGTTATAACTCTCGGACCCCTTGTTACATCGCCGTATTTTGCAGTCTCGCTTATGGAATATCTCATGTTGCTGATACCGCCCTCATAAATCAGATCCACAATGAGCTTCAATTCATGGAGGCATTCAAAATAGGCAACCTCCGGCTGATAGCCTGCCTTAACGAGTGTATCAAAACCCGCCCTTATCAGTTCCGAGGCGCCGCCGCAAAGGACAGCCTGCTCTCCAAATAAATCGGTCTCTGTCTCCTCTTTAAAGGTAGTCTCGATAACTCCTGCCCTTGTCCCACCGATACCCTTTGCATAGGCAAGTCCTATATTCTTTGCCTTCCCTGTCGCATCCTGATGGACTGCAAGGAGACATGGGACGCCTTTCCCCTCTGTATAGACCCTGCGAACCAGATGCCCCGGACCCTTTGGAGCTACCATGAATACATCCGTCTCGGCAGGTGGGACAATCTGACCGAAATGGATATTAAATCCGTGGGCAAAGGCAATTGCCCTCCCTTTCTTTAAATTCGGTCTTATATCGTTTTCAAAGACCTCTCTTTGTCTCGTATCAGGGATAAGCATCATTATAATATCCGCCTTTTTTGCTGCATCGGAAGTGGTCTCCACATTCAGTTTTGCATCCTTAGCCTTTTTCCAGTAATCGCTCCCCTTTCTTAAACCTACAACCACATTCTGCCCGCTGTCCTTTAAATTCAAGGCATGGGCATGCCCCTGACTCCCGTAACCGATAACTGCAATCGTCTTGCTCTTTAAATACTTCAAATCCGCATCCTTATCGTAATAAATCTTTGCCATTTTTTTCTCCTTTCTTTGAGGAATTATAAGAACCATTAAGGAGAAGGGAGAATATGGAGAAATGGGGAAAGAAAAAAAAGAATCTTTTAAAAAATATTTCTTTTCTCCCTTTCTCCCCTCTTTCCCCTTTTCTCCTTAATTTTTTTCTTTTGTCCATTTTACCACATCGCCCCTGTTAAAAAAATAAAAATCTTTACATCGTCCTCAATGTCTTTTAAACTGTTATCTAAACGAATCATATTCAATCGGAGGTGATATGAGGTCAGGAGGAAGAAAATCAAATGAGATGAGGGATGTCAAAATCGTCAGGAATTTTATCAAACATGCAGAGGGTTCTGCATTGATAGAGGTTGGAGATACCCGTGTAATATGCACTGCTACTATTGAGGAGAGTGTGCCTCACTTTCTCAAAGGCAAGGGCGAGGGGTGGGTAACGGCAGAATACTCTATGATACCCCGCTCGGCAAGGTCAAGAATAGTCAGGGAGGCATCGAGGGGAAAGATAGGCGGCAGGACTCACGAGATACAGAGATTAATCGGCAGGGTGATGAGGTCTGTGGTGGATATGAAATCGCTGGGGGAGAGGACTTTATGGATTGACTGCGATGTAATTCAGGCAGACGGGGGAACAAGGACTGCTTCAATCACCGGGGCATGTGTGGCAATGCACGATGCCTTCCATTTTATGAGAAAGGAAAAAATGATAGAGAATATTCCTCTACATGGCTTCGTAGCAGCCACCAGCGTCGGAATAGTCAACGGGAAACGGCTCCTTGACCTTGATTATGAGGAAGACTCAAGGGCTGATGTTGATATGAATGTAGTCATGACAGGCAGCGGGGAATTTGTAGAGATTCAGGGGACGGCAGAGAGAGTTCCATTTTCAAAAAGGGATATGGACTCGCTTATAAAATTAGCGGTAAAGGGGATAAAGGAATTGGTAAAGATACAGAAAGCAGTAATAAATTAATGAGTTGGTGAGTTTATGGGTTTTAACTTATTTAACTCATCAACTCATTAACCCATCAACTAACTATGGAAATTGTGGTTGCCACAAAAAATAAGGGTAAGATAAAGGAAATACAAGAGGTTTTAGAGGGGCTTAACATAAGGGTATTGTCTCCTGACGATTTGGGATTGGAAATTGATGTGGAGGAGGATGGCAAAACTTACATTGAAAATGCCGTAAAGAAGGCGGTGGAGGTTACAAAAAGAGCCAGAAAGATTGCATTGGCAGATGATTCGGGATTGGAGATTGACGCATTAAACGGAAGACCCGGTATAAACTCGTCCCGCTTTGCAGGAGATGATGCAGATGACAGGGAGAGAAACCTAAAGATACTTGAGATGATGAAAGATGTCCCTCACGAAAAGAGAGGGGCGAGATTTAAGTGTGTGATAGCCGTTGCAACCCCCCCTTTAAACCCCCCTTTGACCTCCCCTTTTTCCCCTCCTTCAGAAGGAGGGGAAGGGGAGGTCGTAAAGGGGGGTGCAGGGGGGGTATATACCTGCGAAGGGGTGTGTGAAGGGGAAATAGCAGAGGAGATTAGAGGGGATAAAGGATTCGGATACGACCCGATTTTTATTGTGTCTGAATATGGCAAGACCTTTGGAGAGCTTGGAGCGGAGATAAAAAATAAGATAAGCCACAGGGCAAAGGCGATGGAAAAGGCAGTTGAGGTGTTAATGAGTTTAGAAGATAATTAAAACTCATCAACTCATCAACTCATTAACTTATGTTATTAGGCGCTCATATCTCAATTGAGGGGGGTGTGGAGAATGCCCCGTTGAGAGGGAAAAAGACAGGATGTCAGGTTATTCAGATATTTACAAAGAACAATAACAGATGGAACTCAGCATCACTTACAGATGAGGATGTAGAGAATTTTAAAAAGAATGTTTCTTATGCCGGAGTTATTCCCTCCGCCTCTCATAGTGCCTACCTTATAAATCTCGCTTCACCTGACCCTATAATCCATAAAAAATCTCTGGAGGCTTTTAATGATGAGATGGTAAGGGCGGAGAGACTGGGTTTGCCATATTTAATCTTTCATCCCGGCGCCCATCTTGGCAAAGGAGAAGATACAGGACTTAAAAGGATTGCCGATTCAATAAATAATCTGCTCGAAAGGGCTGATAATTTCAGACTGATGTTATTGCTTGAAACCACTGCCGGACAGGGGACTAATCTGGGATATAGATTTGAGCATCTGTCCAAAATTATAGAGATGGTTAGTAAAAAGGAAAAGATAGGGATATGTCTCGACACATGCCATGTATTCGCTGCCGGGTATGATATTTCAAATGAGAAAGGTTATAAAAAGACCTTTGAGGATTTCGATAGAATAATCGGCATAGATAGGCTGAAGGTCTTTCATATAAACGATTCAAAGAAAGAATTAGGCAGCAGGGGCGATAGACATGAGCATATAGGTAAAGGCAGTCTTGGACTTACAGCATTCAAACTACTTCTGAATGATTCGAGATTTGAAAACATTCCGATGATACTTGAGACGCCAAAGGGCAAGACGATGAGGGAGGATAAAAGGAATCTGTCTCTATTAAGGGGACTGATAAGAACAGCTTAACCACTGTATCTCCAAATTGACAGCCCGATAACTTGACGGCTTGAGTTAAGCATATTACAATAGATTTAATATGACAGGACACGAGATAAGAAAAAGATTTCTTGATTATTTTAACGGGAGAGGGCACAGGATTGTAAAAAGCTCCTCACTGATACCTTCTGCCGACCCTACACTCCTGTTTACCAATGCAGGGATGGTTCAGTTTAAGGATGTATTTCTCGGTAAAGAAAAAAGGGATTATAAGAGGGCTGTATCGTCCCAGAAGTGTGTAAGGGCAGGGGGGAAGCATAATGACCTTGAGGTAGTTGGCAGGACAGCAAGGCATCACACATTCTTTGAGATGCTCGGCAATTTCTCCTTCGGAGATTATTTTAAAGAAGGGGCAATTGAGTATGGATGGGAGTTTATGACAGGGATTGTAAAACTGCCAAAAGAGAAACTCTGGATTACTGTTTATAAAGATGATGACGAGGCATTTAAAATCTGGAATGAGAAGATTGGAATACCATCCAATAAAATTGTAAGGCTCGGCGAAAAGGACAATTTCTGGAGCATGGGTGATACAGGACCATGTGGTCCCTGCTCCGAGATTCACATAGACCAGGGCGAGGGCATAGGGTGCGGCAGACCCGAATGCAATGTAGAATGCGACTGCGACAGGTTTATGGAGCTGTGGAATCTTGTATTCATGCAATACAACAGGGATGCGGATGGAGCTCTTACCCCTCTGCCGAATCCAAGCATAGATACAGGGATGGGGCTGGAGAGGCTCTCTGCCGTTGTCCAGAAGGTTAAGAGCAATTA
>JACQEW010000176.1 GCA_016200365.1 Nitrospinota bacterium | reverse complement strand
TTGAACTTAATGCAATTCGTCACCTCCTTACACCTCAAGACAGCTTCGACCTGAACGGTAAATTAGGTCGCATGGCTCTTTCATCCATTAGGTATTCATACGCCTCTTGGCGTAACCAGATAAACACAGATTATAAAGATTTTAAAAAACCGAAGAAAATCATTTTTCATGCTTTTTCTTATCTGTGTGTATCTGTGAAAATTTGTGGCTAATTTTTACAATTTCCTTGCATTAAAAAATAGTCTTGACAGCAAAAGGGAAATTTTTATAATATAATCAAAAAGGTGGACAGGGCTGAGCAGATCTCGGTTTTAATCGGGGCTGAGCAGTAAGGTAAGCCAATAGTAATCAATAGTGGGGATTGCTATTGGCTTTTTGTTTTTAAAATGAAAATAAAGGGACAGAAGGTAAAAACAAAGGGGCAGATAGAGGCGGAGATAAGCAATGCCCTGACAAAGTTTGAAGTGGAATATATGGGGCGGGGACCAAAGGAGACAAAGGCTTATATCATCGATGACATGATTATTGTAAAACTTAAAGGTGTTCTTACTGATGCAGAGAAAAAGCTGACCAATAATCAGGAGGGGAGGGAGTTGATAAAGAAGGTCAGATCAACATTATTGGAAGGTGCAAAGGATCTGCTTTCTCAGGTTATTAAAAGTATTGTAGACGTGGATGTAGTAAGCCTGCATACCGATATCAGCACCCGCACAGGCGAAAAGGTAATAATTTTTACTCTATCCGAGAGCCTGAATGGTCGCAATCGAGATTAAAAATAAAATGAGTAAATCAAAGGGGGTGGTTTTTTAAAGAAGTAAGGAAATTATAAAATTCTGGAACACGAATTTCACGAATATACGAATGGCACGAATGTATTAGAAACCAGAAACAAGAAGCAAGAAAAAATCTTATATCTTGCATCTTGCTTCCTGCATCTTGCCTCTTGTTTATTTCGTGTAATTAGCTCCATTCGTGTTATTCGTGTTCAAGTTTTTATTTTTATAGAGAAAATTTCATTATTTATTTAAGGAGGAGATATAACATGGCAGAAAAAATTAAGGTTAAAAATACTATTGTAGAGATTGACGGCGATGAGATGGCGCGTGTGATGTGGGCATGGATTAAAGAGTATTTGATTAAACCCTATGTGGATGTAAATTTAGAGTATTATGATTTAGCGCTTCCAAAGCGTGAAGAGACCAAGGATGCGATAACCCTTGACGCTGCTAAAGCCATTGCAAAACATGGGGTAGGGTGCAAATGTGCTACCATTACACCGGATAAGGCAAGGGTAGAGGAGTATAAGCTCAGCAAACAATGGACAAGCCCGAATGCCACCCTCCGAGCCCATCTCGATGGGACTATTTTCCGTGAGCCGATCATTTGTAAGAATATTAAGCCTGCGGTGAATTCATGGAAGAAGCCGATAATTATTGGTCGTCATGCCTATGGGGATGAATATAAGGCAGCTGAATTTACAGTGCCAGCACCAGGTATAGTTGAGCTGGTTTATAAGCCTGCGGATGGTTCAAAGCCTACTACCTTAACCGTTCACGAATTCAAAGGCCCCGGTGTAACAATGGGTATGCACAATACTGAAAAATCTGTCCGCTCCTTTGCACAGGCGAGTATGACTTATGCCCTCCAGCGAAAGGTAGACCTCTGGTTTTCTGCAAAGCAGACCATCTTAAAACAGTATGACTCATATTTTATGAATATCTTTCAGGAAGAGTTCAATAAGAGGAAGGGGGATTTTGAAAAGGCAGGCATCATTTACTGGTATACCCTTATTGATGATACTGTAGCACAGATAATGAAGCATCCCGGCGGTATCCTCTGGGCAACAAAGAACCGCGATGGCGATGTGATGAGCGATATGATTGCCAGCGGCTTCGGCTCTCTTGGGTTGATGACCTCGGTTCTGGTCAGCCCTGACGGCAAGATGGAGACAGAGGCTGCTCACGGCACAGTAACACGCCACTATCGTCAGCATCAGCAGGGGAAAAAGACCTCAACCAATCCCACAGCAAGTATCTTTGCATGGACAGGTGCATTAAAACGCAGAGGGGAATTGGATAATACTCCTGATGTGGTAAAATTTGCGAATGCCCTTGAGGATGCGAATGTAAAGACAATTGAGTCAGGGACAGTTACCAGTGATTTAGCGAGATTGATTCACGAAACCCCTAAACCGCCAGAGGGTTCTTATGTAGATACCGAGCAGTTCATCAAGGTAATCGCTAAGAGATTGGAGTCTAACATTTAGTTGCTAAAATTTGTAAAATTTGATATTTTAAGCAAGGAAATTATAAACCGCAGAGGCGCAGAGACACAGAGGGGGCAGAGAAAAACAAGAAGCAAGAAGTAAGAAGCCAGAAGCAAGATTTTTTTTCTTGCCTCTTGCATCTTGCCTCTTTTTTAATCTTTTTTTCTTTCTCTGTGTCTCTGCGTCTCTGCGGTGAAATTGAAAGGAGAGTGTTCTCATGGCAAAGGTTGCCGAGTATTTTGGAAAAAAATTATTAAAGAAATATCAATTACCAGTTCCCGCAAATTGGTTGATTACGGAGACTGCCCAGCTTGATGAGATAGAATTAAACAGCAATAGGGAATATGTGGTAAAGGCTCACGGCAATTTTAAGGGGAGGGGGAAACTCGGGCTGGTTAAGGTGGGTTTATCTGCAAAGGGTGCTGTCGGAGAAGCAAAGAAGATGCTTCACCGTCAGGTGAATATAAACAATCATCAAGTGCTTATTTCTGAAGTTCTCATAGAAGAAAAGGTGAATACACAGAAGGAGTATTATTTAGCCTTACAGTCCGTCAGGGAAGGCACGGATTGCCTTTTTTCCGTAAAGGGAGGAATAGAGATAGAGGAGAACTGGGATTCTGTTGCTTCGCTTACAGTTCCTCTCAATGGTATAAATGAATCGGCAGTAAAGCAGTTTTTGAAAAAGGCATCTGTAACAGAAAAAGAGATTCCTCAGTTGTCCGATTTTATAAAGAAACTATATGACGCATTTACAGGCGAAGACGCTACATATCTCGAAATCAATCCATTGGGCATAACCAAAGATGGTGTTGTCGGGATGGATGCTGTTTTACTGGTAGATGAAGATGCTCAATATCGTCATCCCGACTGGACATTCAACTTCCTTTCGGATTTTGCCCGTCCCCTTACGGATCAAGAGATCCATGTCAAGACAGTAAACAGTAATCTAACCAAGGGAACGATTAAGTTTACGGTGCTGAATTTAGAAGGGAAGCCAAAGGTAGCCATACTACCTGCCGGCGGCGGTGCATCTGTATTCTATACCGATGCTGTGATTCAGCTCGGCGGCATCCCTCTTAATTATACGGAATATAGCGGTGATCCCGCGGCAGATGCAGTCTTTGAGCTTACAAAAGTAGTTGCAGCACAGCCTGATATACAGCATTTAATTGTTGGCGGTGCAATAGCAAATTTTACGGATGTGAAGGCAACCTTTACTGGAATTATCAAGGGACTTCACTGGGCAAGGGAACAGGGGCATTTGAAGGGGGTTAAGATATGGGTTAGGAGGGGCGGACCAAATGAAAAGGCAGGACTCGATATGATGAGGGCTCTCAGGGAGGAAGGCTTTGATATTTATGTTTATGACAGGAATACCCCGCTTACCGCTATTGTAAATATGGCGCTGGAAGGGAAAACAGAGTTTCAGAAGCCAAAGGCTGTTCATCCTGCCCCTGTTAAAAAGGAGAGAAATTTTCCATTCTGCAACAAGTCTTCAAGGATTATGATATACGGTGCCCAAGGATTAAACCCTGCCAGAAGGATGGCAGAATTCAGCTACCTGACAGGTTTGCCATATAATGTAGTCTGTCTGGTGGATCCGAATGCCAGTGGAAATGAGACCGTGCCCTATGGCGCAGATACCCTCCTTATGCCGACATATAAGACTGCTGCAGAGGCAATCTCCGAACACCCTGAAATAAATGAGGCGCTGGTTTATATAAATAGGAAGGCGGCTTATGGCGCGGCAGTCGAGGCATTGAACTTTCCGAATATTAGATTTGTATCCATGATTAC
>JACQEW010000175.1 GCA_016200365.1 Nitrospinota bacterium | reverse complement strand
GACAATGTAACGATGAATGTTGAATTGATAACGCCGATAGCGATGGAGAAGGAGCTGAGGTTTGCGATAAGGGAAGGTGGAAGGACTGTAGGCGCAGGCGTAATCAGCGAGGTGATAGAATGAGAGATATAATTCAGTTGTCTTGCGGGGAGTGTAAGAATAGAAATTATTCTACCACGAAAAACAAGAAGTCAACTCCTGATAGATTGGAGCTTAAAAAATATTGTCCTTTTTGCAGAAGGCATACAGTGCATAAGGAGGTAAAATAATAGTAAGCAGTAAGGAGTAGGCAGTAGGCAGAAAGATGGGATACTGGTTTTTTACTACTTACTCCTTACTGCCTACTTCCTACTGTTGTTTTGCGGGCCAGTAGGCTAGTAGCTCAAATGGCTAGAGCACCGGTCTCCAAAACCGGGGGTTGGGGGTTCGAGTCCCCCCTGGCCTGCCAATGGAATTTACGATTTACAATTTTAGATTTTAAAATTGTAAATTGCAAATTTAAAATTGTAAATATTTTATGATGGAATATATACACAAATTAAAAATTTTCTTAAATGAAGTAAAGATAGAAATGAAGAAAGTTTCCTGGCCTACCAGAAAGGAAACCGTGGCTACCACTTCAGCGGTTATTATTTCAGTCTTTTTAATAGCATTTTTTCTGGGATTGGTTGACCTCGGTCTTTCAAAAATGGTAGAGAGGCTGATTAAATAAACAAATAAAATAAAGGGAACACGAACTACACGAATATACGAATGGCACGAATAGATTCAAGAGGCAAGAAGCAAGAAACAAGAAGCAAGAAAAAAATCTTGTCTCTTGCCTCTGACTTCTTGCTTCTTATCTTCGTGTAATTCGTTCATTCGTGAGATTCGTGTTCAAGTCTTTGTCTTTTGAGAGGAGAGGGGTTATTTATAAATGGATAAAAAATGGTATGTTATTCATACTTATTCAGGGTATGAAAGCAAGGTGAAGTCAGGCATGGAAGAGAGACTTAGGATAAGCGGTATGACAGAGAAGGTAGCGCAGATTCTCGTTCCTACGGAAGATGTGGTGGAAATAAAGGGGGGCAAGAAAAAGATTTCTACCAGAAAATATTTTCCTGGCTATGTAATGATAGAGATGGAAATGGATGATGATGTCTGGTATGTCATAAAAAATACACCGAAGGTAACAGGTTTTCTTGGCGGAACAAAACCCACCCCGCTGGATGATACAGAGGTCAGCCGTTTGTTAGAGCAATTGAGGGGTGAATCTATACCAAAGCCGAAGTTTATGTTTGAAAAGGGGGAGCAGGTCAGAGTTATAGATGGACCATTTACAAATTTTACAGGTGCGATTGACGAGATGAACATGGATAAGGGCAAGGTCAGGGTAATGGTAACGATATTTGGAAGGGCAACTCCTGTAGAGCTTGAATTTCCACAGGTAGAAAAGGTGTGAATAAATTTACGATTTACGATTTACAACCCCTGACTGATTCTATCAGGGGTCGTAAATCTAAAATTGTAAATTGTAATTTTTTTTGGGGGTTATATGGCTAAAGCAAAAAAAGAAGTAGCGGCAATGATAAAACTGCAGATTCCCGGGGGGCAGGCAAATCCCTCTCCACCGGTTGGACCTGCCCTTGGTCAGCATGGGGTTAATATAATGGAATTCTGCAAGGCATTTAATGCCCAGACCAAAGGTAAAGAAGGCACTATAATACCGGTGGTAATATCAGTATATTCTGATAGAAGTTTTGAGTTTATTACAAAATCTCCCCCTGCTTCGGTTTTATTAAAACAGGCTGCCGGTATTGCAAAAGGTTCTTCCGAGCCGAACAAGACAAAGGTAGGGAAGGTGACCATGTCCCAGGTAAAACAGATTGCAGAGACCAAGATGAAAGATCTCAATGCCTTTGATATAGACGCCGCGATGAGAACAGTGCTTGGGACCGCAAGGAGTATGGGGATTACCGTGGAAGGGTAATTTTATTTACAATTTACAATTTACAATTTACAATTTAAAAACGAAATCGTAAATCTAAAATCGTAAATTGTAAATTTAAAGGGGGGCTTATGATGAAGGTAGGGAAACGATATAAAAATGCAATATCAAAGGTAGATGTGCAGAAGAAATATTCTCTTGAGGATGCAATAACTCTTTCAAAAGGCTTAGCCTCTGCAAAGTTTGATGAGACTGTTGAGATGGCAGTCAGGCTGGGCGTTAAGCCCCAGCAGGCTGACCAGATGGTGAGAAGCAGCGTGGTTTTGCCAAGGGGCATAGGAAAGAAAACGAGAATACTTGTTTTTGCAAAGGGAGAAAAGGAAAAGGAGGCGAGAGAGGCAGGGGCTGATTTTGTCGGTGCAGAAGATATGATTGAAAAAGTTACGGGGGGATGGATGGACTTTGACAGGGTTGTAGCGACTCCTGACATTATGGGCGCTGTGGGAAAGCTGGGAAAGGTTCTCGGTCCAAGGGGGCTTATGCCGAATCCTAAGTCAGGCACAGTTACCTTCGATCTCGTCAAGGTTATAAAGGAGATACAGGCAGGCAAGGTTGAATTTAAGACAGAAAAGGCAGGTATCGTTCACGCCCCTATCGGGAAGGCAAGTTTTAAGCCGGAAGATCTCATCGAGAATGCGAGGGTATTGCTTGAAACTATTGTAAGACTAAAACCTGCTTCTTCAAAGGGGCATTATCTGAAAAGTATTACCGTATCTACCACCATGGGTCCCGGTATCCCTGTAGATACTGTCCAGATTTCGAATCTTATGAATGTCGTATAAAGAAGAGTGAAGAGTGAAAAGTGAAAAGTGAAGAATGAAAGGAATTAATTATTTTTATAATTTTTAATTCTTAATTCTTAACTCTTAACTCTTAACTACCAAGAAAGGGGGTTGAGCAAAAATTGGCTGATGAATTTAAGGAACAACAGGTAAAAGAGCTTCACGATAAATTCTCAAGGGCGAGGGCGGGAATTTTTGCAGATTATAAAGGACTTAGTGTCCAGGAGATAACCGAATTGCGGAGGATGCTTCGCGATGCAGGGGTGGAGTTTAAGGTAGTTAAAAATACCCTTGCCGTTATAGCAGCGAAGGGCACTGCCTTTGAATCCGCCTCAAAATATTTTGTCGGGCCGACTTCTCTGGCAGTAAGTTATAAAGACCCTGTGGCTCCTGCAAGGATAATGGTCTCCTATGCCAAAAAGGATGAGAAATTAAATATTAAGGCAGGGGTTGTAGAGGGAAGTCTCATCGAGCTTGAGGGTATCAAAAGGCTGTCCGAGCTTCCGTCAAAGGAGGTTTTGCTTGCCAATGCACTGGCTGCTATGAAGTCGCCTGCCGCCAATCTGGTTGGCGTTCTGCAGGGTTTGGTAAGAAAGCTTGTTTATACATTAAAGGCAATAGAAACAACCAAAAAATAGATGCAAGCTACAAGATGCAAGTTGCAAGACTTGAAACTTGAAACTTGAAACTTGCAACTTTAATTTTAAAAAGGAG
>JACQEW010000174.1 GCA_016200365.1 Nitrospinota bacterium | reverse complement strand
ATTTTTACATACTCCTCCGGAGACAGCCGTTCGCCGCCCTTCTGTATAAGTTTTGCGAGGGGCGAGGCATAATCCCATTCAGTCCCCCATATCTTAAAATCAAAATCCATCAGCCCCCGAAAAAATATCCTCCTGTTGTGATATCCAGCACCCATAAAGGAAATGTCTGAGGAATATAATTTCTTTTCTTCATCTGTGAGAGGAATCTTCCTGTGGACATCGGGGGAGCATGCCTGGGGGAGATAGTGATAATTTTTAACCCCAATCTTCTTTAGCTCGTCAAAGAACACACCTCTCTGAATGGTAAAGAAGTAGTCATAGTGTGGTGCTGCCTCCTTCCAGTACAAGAGGGTTCTGAAGTCCTCGACAAACCAGAATGCCACCGAAGCGCCTCTGCCTTTTAATCTCTGAATCACATTGGGAGTAAGAGGCGACTGGGCAAGGGCAATGATAATCTCCGGCATAAAAGAGGCTGCCTTTGCCATTGCAATCTCTCCGAGGAAGCTTGTATATATATTTCTCAGGGCTGCCCTGTGTTCATTATCCTTTGTAACATTGTCTATTTTGAAGTATGTATCTTTAAAGACGCTGGAGTCTAAAAATTCCACCTCATGTCCCATCTTCTTCAGCGCCGAGGCAGTATAATTGGCAGTAGGGAGGGAACCCCCGTAGATAGGACCAATGACCAAAATTTTAAGCTTTATGTCCATAGTTTCAAAAATTCCTAATTTCTAATAAAAATTAAAATGTCCAAAGATAAAAATTTTAAATTGAATAATTTAAGGATTAGAAATTTTATTGGAAATTGGAAATTTGAAATTGGAAATTGGAAATTATTTCTTCTATCCCTCTCTCCAATCTCCGGCTGAACCTGCTGCATATCTCATCCATGCCGTTAAAGAAGGTCTGATATGATTTAATTGTTTCAATGAGAGAGAGGGATTTCCCCCTCTCATGCCTCATTTCAAGGTTTACACTGTCAAGGAGGGAATCTATACCCCATCTGTTAATATCAAAGAAATCCTTTGAATCGAGCATCTGAATGGCAAGAACGCTCATCTTTTCCAAATAGTAATTTGTATTGCTTACCTGCCCGCCAAGCTTGAGAAGCCCGCCGGATATTTCAGCCCCCTCGCTGCTCAACTTCTGTATATCCTTTATACTCCTGCTCATCTCTGTCATGCCCTTTAATAATCCGCTGACATCGGGCTTTTCCATATTGCTTATATATTCGCTTATAATGCTCTTAATATCAATATCTTCTTTAGAATACCTATCAACAACCTCATTAAAAGGCATGCCTGATGCGCCGTCTATCTTTACGCCTCCCTCTGTGGCATTTTTGCAGTTTATCCCGCCCTTCTTTATCATTATCTCAAACCACTTTTTCCAGCTCAACATCTTTCCGGATGTCATAACCGTGCCTGAGAAAAAATCCTCCGCCTCATCTCCTGCTTCCTGCAAAACCGCGGCATTATGCTTCATCGGGAGGATTTCGTTAAAATTTATCTCTTCGATCCATCTCTGATTGTAATAGCTGCCGCCTGTATATGCCCTCCTGCCGTAAAATGAAAGGTCTTGTCCGATAAATATAATTGGAGCTGCGCCGAGGCGATGGGCAAAGTCAAAGGCGGATGTTGCGACAGACCCGCCAACCGCAGTCTCTCCTTTTTCGCCTATAAAACTCTCAAGCCACTGCATTAGAGGCTCTCCATAGCCCATTATCAATACATCTCCACGATACCTCTTTATTATCTCAGGATAAGTTACTGGGTTGGCAACAAGACACACATCCTTTAACTGCGGCTCCAATCCCTCCAGGTGGTAATAATTCTCGACAAGCGGGTCGAGGGAGAGCAGAAAATCCGGTTTCAAATTATTGGCGAGAAGGGTTCTCACGGCTGTGTCTACGGCAATAATGATGATTTTCCCCTTCGCAGCAGAGAGCCATTTTATGTTCTTATCGAGAGATGGTCCTGCAGATACAATCACAGCCGGTTTATCCTTAAACCTGCCGAAGAGACCGTTAATACCGGGTCTTGTCAGTATCGCCATAAGATTGCTGAATATATGCCCCTGCCAGACAGGTGTAAATTTTTCCAGTGTAGCCCTGTTAAGACGGGCTAAATTTAAAAGCTCCTTTATCCTATTGTCTATTCCTGCATAATAGGATGGATTTATCTCAAGAGAAGGCGGATATTTTATAACCTTTACATCCCTCGCAGTAAAAACGCCGAAATATTCTTCTATCCGTCCATGCACCGCATATATGCTGTCCTCTCCTATCGAAAGGCTTATCCTGCCGCAGGAGATGACAGGCTCGATGTCTACCAATTCCAGTGCAGCCCTGAAAAGTTTTATCTCGGACTCGATGACAAGTATAAAGGCGCTTTGAGGTGTGGAATTAATTATATCGAGTATATGCCCGCCGAGACCGAAGCCGCATATTATTATTACTTCGCTGCTTTTTAAATGACCATAGTCGGTTATCTTAGGAATTCCTTTGCCTTTTTCCTGTTTTCTGAAAAAAACCCCCTCAACTCCCCCTTTCTCCCCCTCTTTATTAAAGTGGGGGCTGGGGGGAGTTAAGGGGCGCTGGGGGGATTTGACGAGAATCCCTTCGTCTGTAAATTTTATATCCGCAGGCAGTGTGAAGTTTTTTATTCTTTCTGAGAGGGCGGGGTCAAATCTATTGAGGACTTCGATATTTTTTTGAAATATGCCCATAAGAAGCAGTTAAGAGTTATGAGTTAAGAGTTAAGAGTTAAAAATAATAATTTCATTCTTAACTCTTAATTCTTCACTCTTACTTTGACACTTCTCCATCATCTCTAAAGCATTTCTATGCTCCGGCTCAAAAAGCAATATCCTTTCAAGTGCATCCACAGCATCTTCACGCCTCCCTGTTTTAAAGTAGATACCGCTTAAGGCATAGAGCATATCAAGATTTGCAGGATGAAGCTCGAGGTATTTTAGAACATATTGCAGGGCAACATCAAGACGATTCAACATATAGGAGTATTTTAAGTGCATTTCAAGCGCCATCATATTTTCTATATTGATATCAAGGGCTGTCTTCAGCATCTCATACCCTTCTGTAAATCTGCCTGACTGAAAGAGCGAAATACCGAGCCCGCAGAATGCCTTGTCGCTTTGCGGATTCAATTTTACCGAAGCCTCAAACTCGCAAACCGCCTTATTGTATCTGCCATCCTGCATGTATGCAGTACCTATGCCTATATAGGGTTTTTCTAAGCCCCCATGTAGTGAGGTTATCTCTTTAGCCATCTTATAAAACCCGACGCTATCATCTAACTTGCCGAGTTTTACGCTGCACTCGCCGAGAGATGTGTAGAGCGTAAATCTTTCAATGGAGCTCAATTCCCTTCCCTTTAATGCAAAGGTAAGATTTTTTAATGCCCCTTCATATTTTTTCTCTTCCATCTGCCTTAATGCCTGCAGCAGAAGCGGGTCTTCAATTTCAGAGGCAAGAGGCAAGAGGCAAGAGGCAAGATTTTCTCTTGCTTCTTGTTTCTTGCTTCTTATTTCTTGCATCTTGCCGAATATATTTCCCATCATCTGCCCTACCCTGTGGTCATAAGTATGCCTCTTTAAAACCTCTTCCTTCCCCTTCTGTGCAATCGCCTCTCTTTCGTCATCATGTTTGAGATAATAATCTGCCAATTCCACAATATTATTATCATTATATATCACCAAATGTTCCCTATCTTTAAAGAAATCCGTAAGACCGCTCCCTGCCGCCTCATCGGTTAATAACATGCTGCCGGCAGAAAGCGCCTCAAAGACCCTCATATTAAGGTCATCTTTAATAGCCTCGTTAAAGATAATTTTTGAGCGGCTAAATGTAATCGCCATATCTTCGAGGAATGATCTCTCGATATGGACATTAAAACGATTTGCAAGTTTATCTAAAAGCAGCTTTCTTCTCACATGGTTTTTAGTAATACTGCCGACAAACCCTATATCGTATACTTTCTCAACCTCGAACTTTTTATGAATATCAGGGTCGCATCCCAGAGGGAGCCAGAACACATTCTTGCATCCTGCTTTTTCAAATTCAGGAATATATTTCCTCTGCGCTACAAAGACAAAGTCAAATTGTCTTGCCCACTGAATATGCCATGACAGATTAATATGGGAGTCTATCAGGCAGCAGGCTGTCGGGAAGGGTAATTCCCGAATGCCTTCGGGGAAATAACCGTAAACAGACTCAATCCATAAAAAGAGGCAGGGCTTCCAGCCTTGAGGAAGCCTTTTCAATATATCTCCGGCAGAAACACTGCTTTCACACGATATATCCTGCGGTTTTACCTCTTCTTTCATGTTTTCAAGATTCCAGAGACGAATAATATCTTCGCCGATTGATGGTCCGCAGGTTACAACATTATGGAATTTTCTGAGGCTCTTTTCAATATATCTTGCAGTTGTTACCGGATAAGAGACATAGGAGAGGAGGATGTTTCGAATTTCGGATTTCGGATTTCGGATTTCGGATTTAACGGCTTGCCCTGCAACTGTTTTTGAGCTTTGAGCTTTGAGCTTTGAGCTTTGAGCTTTGAGCTTTTCAAACACCCCATTCCACTTCTCCACAAAATCCTTTATATTAAAATCCCTTTCCACTGTCTTCCTTGCATTCTCCCCAAGCTTTTTAGCATCTTCAGGAGACTCAAAGAGGTGTTTTATTCTTTCGGAAAGGTATTCTGTGTCATTCGATATATAGCCATTGTAACCATCAATTATAGGCGAGGTGCTGTTGGCTATCGTCGCAACCGGCATACCCGTTGCCATTGCCTCTAAGCTGGACAGGTTATATCCGTCTTCAAAGCCGTCAACCGTTGTATTCAAATAGACCCTGTGGGAGCGGTAGCATTCTTTAAGGTCATCCCAGCTTTCGGTAAATCTCCCGCCATCAGACGGCTCATTTAAACCCAAAAGAGTATTGGGGATTGAAGATTGAAGATTGAAGATTGAAGATTGTGAATTGTGGAGTTCGGAGTTTAGAATTTTCTGCTGGATAGAATATCCAAGCATTATATCCCTTCTCTTCATAAAATTTCCAACCCTTAAGACCTTCTTCTCCGAGCCGTGATAGCCGCCATAATCGGATAGGTCAATACCGGGCGTAATAACATCTCCTACTAACCCCCAGTCATCCATCTTTGTCTTAGAAATAAATACGAGATGAACCCCGTTAGATATTTGCTCATGAGGGAAGATACTTCTCCTCAAATCCATTTTTCTAACGGGGTGAAGGTTATCAATACCGCTTATAAGCTCCCTAACCGATTTGAGATACCCCTCTTTGCTGTATTTATTTCCGCCAAGGGCTAATTCGGTGGTAAGTTTGTTATGGAATATTAGAATCTTGGGGACTGGATAATCTTTAACCTCGGTTAAATCCTTTAAATTGTGGCACACTACAGCATCATAATACCCTGAAGACAGCCTATCAAAGGCATCCTTCTCCTTTATTATTCTGGCGTTTTCCGGGACAGGTCTCGTATTATAAAACCATATCTTGCTCCCGCCTTTGAGCCTTTCAACTATCTCGAAATCATGAGCAGTTTTTGCAAGAGAGCAGATATACGCCTCATGCCAGTTAAAGGTTAATATCTTCATATCTTAATATCGGAAAATAAGAACAAAGACTTGATTTTAGACAGGATATACAGGATAAAACAGGATAAAAAATATTCACCCTTGACTAAGCTAAAGCTTTGTCAAGGGTTCAAAAATTAATCCTGTTAATCCTGTTAATCCTGTCAAGTTTTTATAAATATCAAGGATTGCAAACAATATGCCAATATTTAAGCAGTCAAATGCCAATTATTTCAAATAGATAGAATTGGATTAAAACAAGGCAGGTCAAAAAGCAGGAAAAATCTTCCCTTCTTGTAAGTGTTAAGCGTAAGTGTAAGTGTAAGGTTTTCAGCGATTGGCATTACTTTACTATTCAAAGGAGTTTTACGAACATAATTATGGAATTAGGATGAATTGGAGATTTTGAGATTTTGAGATTGATTGAAGAGATAATCTATGATATATTTGAAGATATTTTTTCTTATGGGAGTTCTTATATTTTTTGTAGGCTGCTCCTGGACAAAGATTAAAATTGCTGGAGATGAATATTTACTTTCCCCCTGCCCGCAAGGATGCACTATAAATTTGCCTCAATCTACAAGCGGTTCTGGTTCAAACAGCAGTAGTGTCACCCCTCAAAAGTAGATAACAGCAGAGAATAAATTT
>JACQEW010000209.1 GCA_016200365.1 Nitrospinota bacterium | reverse complement strand
TATAAATCTTTTGACCACTAAAATCAAGTCTGTTAAGATGATTCATGCAAGCCTCCTTTCGATTATGGTTATCTATCTCAAGGAGTATAACCTGAAAGTAAGACTTGCTTCTTTACTTTTTAATCATAAGGTCTGTGGTTTGTAATTAATACATGGCGAAATTAATTTTAAAATTCAAGGACAAGGTGATTAAAGAGTATCCTGTCTCATCGGAGGCAATAAGGATTGGCAGATTGCCGGACAATCATATTGTAATTGATAATCCTGCGGTATCCAAGCACCATGCTGCAATCGAGATGAAAGAGGGAATCGCCATACTTACAGACCTCAACAGCACGAACGGGACATTCTTGAACGATAAGAAAATACAGGAGATTGAGCTAAAGAACGGCGATAATATTATCATTGGAAAACACACGCTGATTTATGAATCGGAGCAGGAGCAGCCTGATGCAGCAAAACCGTTTTTCGGCGATTTTGGCGAGGCAACCATGATTCTCGATACAAAACGGCAGAAAGATCTCCTTGCCAAACAGAAGCAGGAGGCAGTAAGGATTGAAGCACAGGGGAAACAGGCAAAACTTGTCATAATCGAACCGGGCGGGCAGGAAGAGTATAAGATTAAGAAGGATGCGATTGTCATCGGGAAATCGCACACTGCAGATGTGATGTTAAAGGGCTTGCTGATTCCACCTATCGCTGCAACCATAAGAAAGGAAGGCGATTCCTTTTACATCAGCGGATACGGCGGGTGGATAAGCGTGACAGTCAACGGAAGCCATGCAGGTAAAAATCTCAAATTGAATAATAACGATATTATCGAGATAAGAAACTATAAAATAAAATTCAGATTCGATTGATTTTAAATATTTGTCCTTTTCTCACACAAAGCCGCAAAGAACACAAAGATTTAATTTCTCCATTGAAAATTCCCTATTATTCTTTGAGGCTTTGTGTCTTTGTGTGATTATTTTTGTTCAGGTATAGGAAAATATAAACGCAAAGACGCAAAGATTAAAACAAAGACGCAAAGTCTATCTGTATTTTTTCTTTGCGACCTTTCTTCTCTTCTTTGCGTCTTTGCGGTGAAAAGTTTTTGTTTATGGAATTTAAAAAAATCGGCGATTATGAAATAGTGGAAAAAATCGGCGCCGGCGGGATGGCAACCGTATACAAGGGCATTCAAACCTCGCTTAACCGCCCTGTGGCTATTAAAGTCCTTTCAAAAATGATGACGGAGAATAAGGAGGTCGTGGAGCGGTTTAAGCAGGAGGCACTTATAATCGCCCGTCTCACTCATCCCCATATCATACATATCATTGACCGCGGCATAATCGAGGACATGCACTATTTTGTCATGGATTACATCGAGGGAAAAGACTTTGCGACAATAATTAAAAACAAGGAGCTCGATTCGAAAAGGATGGTGGATATTGTGGTTCAGGTATGCAAAGGACTCTCCTATGCCCATAAGAACGGCGTCATACACAGGGACATAAAGCCTGCAAACATTATTGTTGACAGGGAAGGGAACGGCATGCTCATGGACTTCGGCATTGCACAGCTCAGGACAGGTCATGCCGACGGCAATCTTACCACCGATGGGGCATTAATGGGGACTATGGCATATATGTCGCCGGAACAAAAGACAGACTCCGGAAAGGTTTCTCCTGCCACTGACATTTATTCGCTGGGTGTTGTTATGTATGAGATGTTCACAGGCACAAAACCCCTCGGACGATTTAAACTCCCTTCGGAGATAAACCCGAAATTTCCGAAGCCCCTTGAGAGCGTGATTCTCAAATGCCTTGAGCAGTCTCCTGAAGACCGCTATTTGTCAGCCGACGAGTTGAGAGACGAGCTTTTAAAGATGCTCAAAGGCGCCCATATAAAAACGGAGAAGAGGGAGCAGGCATTTCAGGGTATAACAAAGCTCGAGGACAAATTTTCGCTGCTCGATATTATCAAGGAAACGCCTTACGGAACCGTCTACATGTTTGAAAAGAAGGAAAACAAGCAGCTTATGGTGATTAAGAAGATAAGGAAGAGAAACAAGGGACTCACGGAATCGAAGATTCTCTCGAAGCTCAGCCATGATAATATCGCAAAAATATACGGGGTTTCGGGAGATGAAAAGCTCTTTATCGTGGTAATGGAGTATCTGAACGGAGGCTCTCTCAAGGAAAGACTGGTCAGGAATCATACCTATCAGGAGACCCTGAAGATAGGCAAAGAGATATGCGAGGGACTTTCCTTTGCCCATAAGAACAGGGTAATCCACGGAAATCTCCGTCCCTCCAACATCCTGTTCAATGAATCGGGTCAGGTTAAAGTCTCGGATTTCGGGCTTGATGACCATTATACAGGAGATGCAGCCAAAGCCAACTGGTATTATAATTCTAACATTGGACAGTCGGAAAAAGGGGATGTGTATTCAGTAGGTGTAATCCTATATGAGATGCTCACAGGCGCAATCCCATCATGGAAGGAAAACCGGATTGCCCAGAATGATATATTTGACCTTCTGCCGGGAAGGGTTCAAAAGGTTATTTTAAGGATGCTGGAGCATGACCCGGCAAAACAATATCCGGGTATAGACAGCGCCATCGATGAAATCGGCATACTCTGCCGTGAACCGGAGGCGAAAGAGGCAAAGAAAAAGAGCAGGATTGGTATAATAACCTTTTTGCTCCTCTGTTTACTGCTGACGGCAGGGGGGCTTTATCTGTATATGACAGGAAATATTGGATTCTATATGGAGTTAATCGAAAACCTGCTGAAGTCCTACGGATTATTAAAATAAATTTTCATCCCTTACATCTCCCTCAATCTCTTTGCCGCATCCTCCGGCGGCACGGCGTTTATATAAAACTCCTCCTCCCTCTGAAGCCTGCTCATGCCTTCTGTCCTTGGGAGTATCTCGATATGCCAGTGGAAGTCTTCCATTAAAGTGCCGATATCCCCCCGCATTGTGCGAAAGGATGACTCGTTCGGGGAGATATGAAATACTATATGGTATGCAGGGGTAATCCCTTCTATTTTTGAGATAATAACTTTTAGTATTCTTGCAAGGGAATCTGCTATTGTGCTTTTTTGAATAGTCTCCTCAAAGGAGTGGCTGTGAATCGCCGGGAGTATCCATACTTCATAGGGGAACCGGGATGCAAAGGGGCAGAAGGATATAAAATCTTTATTTTCAAAGACCGTCCGGATTTTCTGTTTAGATTCCTGGTATATTATATCGCAGAACAGGCACCTTCCCTTCATATCATAATGATTCTTTGCCCATCTCAATTCCCTTTCCAGCCTTGCAGGAATTACAGGTGTAGCCACGACATGGGAGTGCAGATGCTCTACGGTCGAGCCTGCCAAAGTCCCGTGGTTTTTAAAAAGAATGACATACTTAAACCTCCTGTCCTTCTTCAAATCCGAGATTCTTTCACGGTACATCTTCAATATATCCAATATCTCGTTTTCAGAGAGCATGGATAAGGAGGTTGCATGCCCGGGTGTCTCTACAATAACTTCATGTGCGCCTATATTCTTCATTTTATCAAACATCCCCTCTGCCTTTTTGTCCAAATCACCCTCTATTTGAAACACCGGCGATTTATCGGGAAATACCCTCACGGTCCATTCCCCCCTATTGCTGTAAAAGGCGCTTATCGTCTTCGGAGTAAGCGCTTCGTTCCCCCTGCAGAAAGGGCATCTGCCATCCTTTTCAGCCTTTTCCTCTTCCCTCGCCCCTGTTAATGTCCAGAGCCTTGTTGTCGGGTCCTGTCTAAGCTCCATAAATATTCAGTGTAAGTAAAAGTGTAAGTGAAAGTGAACGGCGCTCAATATTTATTATCTTACACTTTCACTTGTATCAAATTATACCCAATTCCCCTTCATAGATAAACTTTTTTTTGTGGTTGCTTTTATTATTTCCTTGAAATCAAATCCTTAAACTCCTCCTCGTTCAGTATCTTTACCCCCAACTCCTTTGCCTTATCGTATTTTGAGCCTGGCTCCGCACCGGCAATTACATAATCTGTTTTTTTGCTCACAGCAGATGCTACCCTGCCTCCGAGATTCTCTATCAGCTCCTTTGCCTGCTCCCTGTTAAATTCTGACAGGGTTCCTGTCAGGACAAACTGCTTATCTTTGAATTTTTGGTTCTCTTGCCCCCCCTGCTTACTGCTTGCAGGGGCAGGCTTGCCTCCCGAAACAAGTTCGGGGCAGGCTCTTGCCCCTTGCCCCTCTGTTTTCACCCCTGCCTTTTTAAGCTTCTCAATCACCTCTCTATTATGCCCTTCCTTAAAAAATGTAACAATGCTTTCTGCTGTCTCCGGTCCAATCTCATGAATCTCCATCAATCTGTCGTAAGATGCCTCCATAAGCTCGTCAAGGCTGTTGAAATTCTCCGACAGCACCTTTGATATATGCTCCCCGACCTGCCTGATACCGAGGGCGTATATCAACCGCGGCAGTGTCGTGTTCTTGCTTTTTTCAATCTGATTGAGGAAATTTTCTGCGGATTTATCCGCCCACCTCTCAAGCTCGATAATATACTCCTTTTTTATGGAATAGAGGTCAGCAATATCCTTTATTACTCCCTTCTCAACAAACTGCTCTATATGCCTGTCTCCAAACCCTTCTATATTCATCGCCCTTTTAGATGCAAAATGCCTTATACCTTCTTTTAACTGTGCAGGACAGGAAAGACCTCCAGTGCATCTGTGTATAGCGCCCTCTTTTACTACAGCAGCGCCGCAGAGGGGACATCTATCCGGTAATTTGAATGGTCTTTCTTTACCGCTCCTCTTATCCTTAATTACCATGACCACTTCAGGTATTACATCCCCCGCCCTCTGAACTACTACCCAATCCCCAATCCTTACATCCTTTCTGTCAACCTCATCCTGATTGTGAAGGGTAGCCCTCTCTACGGTAACACCCCCTACTTCCACAGGCGATAGGATTGCTACAGGCGTCAGGGCGCCTGTTCTCCCTACGCCGACTATTATATCCTTTACCTGTGTGGTCTCCTGCCTCGCCTTGAATTTATAGGCAGCCGCCCACCTCGGACTTCTCGTCAGGATTCCGAGACTGTCCTGCAGGGTGAGGCTGTTCACCTTTACCACAACACCGTCCAACTCGTAAGGGAGCTCATCTCTCCTCTTTTCCATATCCTCATGATATTGTATGACCTCCTCAATACCTTTGCATATTTTTATAAGGGGATTTACCTTTAAACCCCATCCTTTGAGGGCATGTAGAATATCCCAATGGGTTTTAAATTTTGCTCCTTCTATTACTCCGACGCCGTAGCAATAAATATCAAGAGGTCGTGCGGCCGTTATCCTGCTGTCCAATTGTCTTAAAGAGCCTGCAGCAGCATTCCTCGGGTTTGCAAAAGGAGGCTCTCCTTTATCCTCTCTCTCCCTGTTCAATCTTTCAAAGGATTTTATCGGTATAAAAACCTCTCCCCTGACCTCGAGTCTTGAAGGGGCGGGGGGGATTAACCTCAACGGAATACTCTTTATTGTCCTTAGATTCAGCGTTACATCCTCTCCTGTATACCCATCCCCTCTCGTAGACCCTGCGGTAAAAATTCCATTAGCATAAATAAGCTCTATTGCAAGTCCGTCCATTTTCGGCTCTGCCACATACTCTATATCCTTATCGGTTTCAAGAAATCTCTTTACCCTTTCGTCAAACTCCCTTGCCTCATCGGTTTTATTGGCATTATTAAGGGAAAGCATGGGTATGGTATGGGCAGCGGTCTTGAATTCTTCGAGGGGCTTTGCACCTATTCTCTGTGTAGGAGAATCGGGTGTTAAAGAAAAGGGAAATTTTTCTTCCAATTCCAACAACCTTTTAAACAACCTGTCATACTCTGTATCGGATATTACAGGGCTGTCGAGGATATAATAGCGGTAGTTGTGGTAGTTGATTTCCTCCCGCAGTTTCTCAATTTCCTTTAATATCTTTTTTTTGTCCATTAAATGCAAGTGTAAGTGTAAGTGCAAGTGTAAGGTAATCTATTGTTTCTCACTCTCACTTACACTTTCACTTACACTATAAAAGAAAGAGAGGGAGGTATCGCCGTAACGAACAGTCCTTTTTAATTTTAATCCCCCCTTACCCCCCTTTATTAAAGGGGGGAAGGGAGGGATTTTTTTATAATAGTGCTCCCATATTACCTCCCCGTCTTTTTTTAAAATATTGCACCGGGATAATTCCATCAAAACCTGTTCGCCAAGATCGGATTTATACGGCGGGTCGAGAAATATGAAGTCAAATTGATGGTCTGTCTTTTTAATAAATTCTACTGCATTTTCCTTTACAATCTTGCATCTTGCATCTTGCATCTTGCATCTTGAAAGGTTCTCTTTTATAATATCTATTGCATTTATGTTACTATCCACAAAAATTACTTCCTTAGCCCCTCTGCTTAAAGCCTCTATTCCTATTGCCCCGGTGCCGGCAAAGATGTCTAAAAAGGAGCATTCGACGACCCTTTCTCCTATGATGTTAAATATCGCCCCTTTTACCTTGTCCGGCGTCGGACGGATAGAAAGCCCCTTAGGCGGGATTAACTTTCGCCCCTTGAATGAGCCTGAAATAATCCTCATGATACAGTAAGCAGTAAGGAGTAAGCAGTAAGCAGTAAAAAAATTGTCTACTTTGTCTACTGCCTACTGCTTACTGCCTACTTCCTACTTTAATACATCTCCCTCTTCCCATCTTTCATAACAATTGGAATTGACCTCATCCAGAGAAGTTTTCTCCACCACTGTTCGTTACTCTTATACCAATCTATCGTCTTTATCAAACCACTCTCAAAATCTTTTGTCGGACTCCACCCCAGAAGTTTTTGTGATTTTTCACTGGATGAAATATGTTTCTCCACCTGACCGGGCCTGTCGCTGATGAATTTTATAAGGGATTTGGGTTTATTCATTAATTTTAAAACAAGATGTGCGATGGTTACTATATCTATGCTCCGTCCTGTCCCTATATTTATCACCTCGCCTTTTACTTTATTTAAGTCACAGTGCATCACCCTGTCTACTGCATTACAGCAGTCCTCTACAAAGACCCAATCCCTCTGGTTTTTTCCATCTCCGTGAACGGTAAGAGGCTCATTCAAGAGGGCGCTGGTGATAAATCTCGGTATCACCTTTTCTAAATGCTGGTGAGGTCCATAATTATTGAAAGGTCTCAATATTATCGCAGGTATATCATAGGTTGCCCAGTATGAATATACCAGTCTATCCGCCCCTGCCTTTGCACTGGCATAGGGGGTCTTTGGATTAAGGTGATGCTCCTCTGTCATCGGCTCCTGAAGGGCGGTTCCATAGACCTCCGATGAAGAAATATGAATGAACCTCTCTATCTTCCCGTTGTATTTCAAAACTGCATTTGCCACCACCTGGGTGCCGAGGACATCGGTCTCGTAAAATATCGTGTTGTCGAATATTGACCTTGCCACATGGGATTCTGCTGCAAAATGTATGACTGCATCCGACCGGGACACGAGATCATCCACCAACTCGCCGTTTTTTACATTTCCATACCAGAATACAAAACTGGGATCGTCTTTCATGGAATCGGGGAAGTTATCCGCATTTCCCGCGTAGGTGAGGGCATCGAGGACTATTATTTTGTAATTTGGATATTTATTGTAGACATACCTTACAAAATTGCTTCCTATAAAACCAGCACCGCCTGTAATTAATATAGTTTTCATAAATTTCGTAAATTTTTTACGATTTACTTTTTACAAAGAAATATTATATCAGCAACAGGGTAACCTTTATGCGCCTCTATAGTATCAACTTTAAAACCTATCCTTTTTATATTATCCTCAATTTCTTTCGCTGGTTGATAAAAAAGTTTTTCTTTTGAATGCTGTAAGAAATCACTTAAATAGGTAAGCCAAAATTTCCAGTATGGACTGGTATCCACATCTTGAATAATAAGCACTCCATTATTTTTTAGGTTGTTATATATGTTTTTAATTAAAATATCCTTTATCTCTATAGGAAGATATCCTGCTTTAAAAATTTAATATTCTTTCTATCTTTAACTGTTTTTTGTGCTGTCAAAATCCTCGTCTCAGATGAATCTATGCCAACAACATTTCTCTTATGTGATTTCAGTGCGATTAAATTACTTAATAAGCCATAGCCACAACCTATATCAATAATTAACCCTTCTTGAGGGATAAGGGCTTCAATTTTTTGAAATGGACATAATCTCCACCGAATGTTTAAATATGCCCTATCAATAATAGAATTACTCGAATAAATTTCAAGGATGGTTTTTGGAATTCCACGATTGCTCATAAAAAAAGAGAGTATTGTTTTAACAAAAGATCGAAGCCAAATGAGGGTAATAGCTAACCCTCTTTTTCCTATCAATTTTTCCAAACCTTATTCCAACCATGTGTTGCTTCAATAGTTATTTTAATTTATGTTAGAAGTTCAATAGCTAATATAACTTTAGCCAAAATAACAAACATGGAACATAAATATGGGGACATTCATTTTCCATAAAATTAACTTTTTCCTGAATCATTTTTCGTGGAGGTGTGGTTAGTTGGTCGTTTGAATACCATTTTTTCTTCCACCTTTTTGGAAGGTGAAAGATATATACTGGTTTGTGCCATTTCCTTCATGCATATTTCTAGTCCCTTGAGTCTTTGGCCGAAGTCAAAACCTTTTTCCTTTTCCTTTTCATAATTTTTAGAATATTTAACACTCTTATCCTCTCTTTTTTTTGTAACATCATAAATAGAATGTTTCAGAGTTATAATTACTAATTTTATATACTCCGTAAATGAATGCTTATAATAGAATATTTTTTCTCCATATGACTTCATAGAGAAAAAATAATTTAGTAAAAAAAACAACTTATTCGGTTTCCAATAAATAAGGTGGTTAACAATCAGGTTGCGCAAATATGGAAACTTAACGGCAACTATGCCCAACTGGCAAAGGTTGTATTGTCCCCTCTTCTCCTTTTCAGAAAAGCAGGTTAACGGGCTTAAAATTTTTAAGCCATGACCAGCCATGCTTTCTGTTTCAACATCATGTATACCCGCCTCTCTGCAATAATCGCCTAAATCGGTGCCATGGTAAGGCATAAAAATAGTGAAGTCTGGCATCTCTGGCTGTAATTTTATAATAAAGTCCAAAGAATCAATATCTTGTTCTAAAGAGGTAAAAGGAAGCGCAATCATATTATTATTGTAAATATTGATTTTATATTTCTTAATAATTCTAAAGGCATCTTCAATCACTTTCCTATCCATTTTTCGACGCAGCATTTTTTTTCTTACTTGATCATCAAAAGCT
>JACQEW010000208.1 GCA_016200365.1 Nitrospinota bacterium | reverse complement strand
CCTCATCAAAAAGCTCCGGTATAACAATATTGTCTCCCGGATATATAAGGTCAGGGTTGACTATAAATTTGTTACTGTCCCGGATATTCTGCCACTTGAAATGGTCATTAAGATACTTCCCCGATATATCCCATAGAGTATCGCCTTCCCTGACAATATGCACCTTCGGTCTTTTAATAACCTCTTGAAGGGTAGGAGTTTCTTCGGCAAGAGTAACAGTAGAAAGACAGAAGACAGAGTATAGAAGGTAGAGGAAAACCTTCTGACTTCTGACTTCTGACTTCTGACTTCTGACTTCTATTTTCTGATTCATTTCGCCTTTTCGATGCTCTTTATTTTTTCCTTCGCCAGTTTTGCAACGGCTATTTTAGGAAATTTTTTAATCAGATTATTTAATTCCTTCAGTGCGGATTTTTTATCGCCAAGCTCATGATAGGCATATCCTATTTTAAGCAAGGCATCGGGTGTCTTGTTCCCTTTCGGATATTTATCTGCCACCTTCCTGAACTCAAATATTGCGGTATTATAGTCTTTTTTTGCATAGTAGCACTCGCCTATCCAGTACTGTGAATTATCAGCCAGCTCATGTTTTGGGTGTTTATCTAAAAATATCTGAAAGGCAGAGACTGCTTTATCATACTCGCCGAATATAAAATGGTCATAAGCCCTCTTATAAAGCTCTTCGGGGGGAAGGGCTGCAAGCTTTTTTAGCTCATTCTCTTTCTTTTCTTCCGGCGATATTTCAGGTTTTACAGCCGCCTCTTTTGGCGGGGGAGGTATCTCTTTTGCCTCGGGCTGCGGCGGGAGAGCTGCTTCTGCCGGCTCTGCGGGCAGCTCTATCTCAGGACCCTCTTCTATCTTTGCAGACAAATTAAAAACCTGATTTTCCAAATCCTTTGACTTATCTTCCATATTCTGCAATCTGTTTTCGAGTCCGGATATCTTTATTTCAGCCTCTGTTGCAGTTTTCTGAATATCTGTAACCTGAGTCTTCAGGTGGGCGACATCCTGCTTTAATATATCAAGGGTCTTATCGGAGGCACACCCTATGGTTAGCACAGCGAAAAATAAAACCGAAAACGAAAAAAGCCTTTTAATCATTCCCTATCCCTCCAGATATAGTTATGAGTTTCAAAAGAACAAAACCTTAATGAAACCACAGATTACACAGATTTTCACAGATTTTAAAAACAGTAAAAAATTTTCTCCCTTTCTCCTTATATATTTTTGTAATTTCCTTTGAAGAATTTGCCGCTAACAACCTGTCTGCTATATCGGAATTATAGGTAAGTAGCCTGTAACTGTCAAGGGAATTATGAATTATGAGAGGTATGGTGCTTTCCACACACCCTTATTTTACTATAGTCCGAGGCGCTTTTTTATAATAAATGCTTGGTTCACGCATTATTTGGGTTTATGTCTACTTAGAAGAGTGAAGTTGAGTTTTTCAACAAGCTCTTAATTTGGAGTTGAATTGATTATTTTCCTCAGCTCATCCCCTTCAATTACCTCTTTTTCGAGGAGGAGCTTTGCTATGATATCGAGCTTATCCCTCTTTTTTTTTTTTATTTCCTTAACCCGCGTGTATGTCTCCGAGATTATTTTTTTTACCTCCTCATCAATTATTTTCGCAGTCTCCTCACTGAACTCTGATTTTGGGATTCCCCCTAATTCAAGGAATAGGGGTCTTCTATCCCTTTCAAATGCTATAGGTCCGAGTCTCTCGCTCATGCCGTATTCCTTTACCATGCTCCTTGCAATATCCGTTGCCCTTTGGAGGTCATTCTGGGCGCCTGTAGAGATTTCATTGAACACAGTCTCTTCTGCCACCCTCCCGCCTAAAAAGACTGCTAATTTATCCAGCAGCTCCGATTTTGTCATCAGGTATCTATCTTCCGTAGGGAGCTGCAGTGTATAGCCAAGGGCTGCAATCCCTCTCGGTATAATTGATATTCTATGAACTTTATCCGCATGCGGGACGGATTCCGCTACCAGTGCGTGTCCTGTTTCATGATAGGCAATTATCTCCTGCTCCTTCTTACTCATCACCTTCCTCTTCTTTTCCAATCCCGCTATAGACCTGTTTATCGCCTCCTCAAAATCGTTCATCTCAACAGCCTTCTTATCCCTGCGAGCGGCAAGGAGTGCTGCCTCATTCACAACATTAGCAAGGTCAGCACCTACAAATCCGGGTGTCCGTGCCGCAAGAACCTTTAAATCTATTGCCTCCGATAGTTTTACCCCTTTGGCATGAACCTTCAATATCTCCTCTCTTCCCTTTATATCCGGTCTATCCACCAATACCTGCCTGTCGAACCTGCCCGGTCTTAAAAGGGCTAAGTCAAGTATCTCGGGTCTGTTTGTTGCAGCCATGATAATTACACCCTTTTGGGTATCGAAGCCGTCCATCTCTGCCAACAATTGGTTCAATGTATTCTCCCTCTCCTCATGCCCGCCGCCAATCGGCGCTGCAATCCTTGCCTTTCCAAGGGCATCAAGCTCGTCTATGAAAATAATACACGGCGCCTTCTCCTGAGCCTGAGCAAAAAGGTCTCTGACGCGCGATGCCCCGACACCCACGAACATTTCCACAAATGCAGAGCCGCTCAGGGCAAAAAATGGAGTCTTTGCCTCACCTGCCACAGCCTTTGCAAGAAGCGTTTTTCCTGTGCCAGGAGGTCCAACCAATAAAATCCCCTTAGGAATTTTCCCTCCTAAATCCAAATATTTTTGAGGGGTTTTTAGAAAATCTATGATCTCCTTCAACTCCTCCTTTGCCTCATCGCATCCTGCCACATCGTTAAAAGTAACCCCGGTATCTTTATCTATATATATCTTTGCCTTGCTCTTTCCAATAGCCATTATCCCCGATTCGGGTCCCATTCTCTTTATGGCTATCATCCATATAATAAAAATGATTGCCATAGGCAGAAACCATGCGAGGAGAAAATCCTTGAACCATGATTCGTCAAACCTGCCGGCAAATTTTACACTATGCCCTTCCAGCTCCTCTATCAGCTTTGGATCATCCACCCTGACTGTAGTAACCTCTTTTCCCTGCCTGGTCTTTTCATCCTCACTTCTCAAAATTCCGCGGATGATTTTATCTCCCAGAACAACCTCTTCGATTTTATTCGTCTTTAACAATGACTTAAATTCGCTGTAGGAAATCTGCTTTGGAGGAGGGGGGGCGAAGAAGAGCGCACTTACAGCCCACATAATCAGAAAAGCTGCAACTAAATACCATACGGAAAAGTGCAATTTATCTTTCATATTGTAAAAAAATATAAACCACGAAGGACACGAAGCTCACGAAGAATAAGAGAACAAAGACTTGATTTTAGACAGGATATACAGGATAAAACAGGATAAAAAATATTCAAAAATTAATCCTGTAAATCCTGTTAATCCTGTCAAGATTTTATAGCTTTTTTCCCTTTGTGTTCTTCGTGGTGATTTATTCCTTTTCCGATTTATTCGGATTAGGATTTTTTCCACCTTAAATCCGGCTCCCGTGCAGCCTTTGTTTCGTTAAGCCTGCCTACCTTTGGCTTTAACGGAGATTTTTTGATAGAATCCGGCCCTCTTTCTGCTCTAATGGCTATATCCTTCATTGCCTCTATAAAACTGTCCAGGGTGTCTTTGCCCTCCGTCTCTGTCGGCTCTATCATTATTGCGCCCTTTACAATCAGCGGGAAATAAATGGTGGGAGGGTGAAAACCGTAATCCATCAATGCCTTGGCAATATCCAGTGTAGTAATCCCGTTTTTATTCTGTATCTTATCTGAGAACACACATTCGTGCATGCACCATCTATCATAAGGGAGGTGGTAATGACTCTTTAGCCGGCTCATTATGTAATTCGCATTCAATACCGCAGTCTCACTTGCCTTTCTCAATCCCTCTGCACCCATCGTCCTTATGTATGTATATGCCCTTACAAGCACCCCAAAATTGCCGTAGAATGCCTTTACCCTGCCGATGGAGTGAGGTAAGTCATAATTAAGTTTATAAATTTCTTGCTCTTTTTTTATAATCGGGATTGGCAGAAATGGTATAAGCCCTTTTTTAACACCGATAGGTCCTGCACCGGGACCGCCTCCGCCGTGGGGAGTCGAAAAGGTCTTATGGAGGTTGAAATGGAGGACATCCACTCCCATATCCCCGGGTCTTGCAATTCCCATAAGTGCGTTCAGATTTGCACCATCACAATAAACAAGCCCGCCTTTCCTGTGGACAATCTCTGTTATTTCCAGTATGTTCTCCTCAAAGAGTCCGAGTGTATTTGGATTTGTTATCATAAATGCTGCCACATCTTCATTCATTGCCTTATCAACCGCATCGGAGTCTAATAAGCCCCTTCCATTGGATTTTATTTCAACCACCTTATAACCGCATAATGACGAGCTGGCAGGGTTTGTGCCATGCGCCGAGTCGGGGATAAGCACCTTATGCCTCTTTTCCCCTTTTGAATCCAGATACGCCTTTATCACCATCATCCCTGTCAATTCTCCATGGGCGCCGGCAGCAGGCTGGAGAGATACCCTGTCCATACCGCCTATCTCCGATAGATATTCACATAGCTCATACATCATCTGAAGCGCACCCTGCGATAATTCCTCAGACTGATATGGGTGAATATTTGAAAAACCTGAAAGCCTTGCAACATCCTCATTTATCTTAGGATTATATTTCATTGTGCATGAGCCGAGCGGGTAAAATCCTGAGTCAACAGCGTAATTCCATTGAGACAGCCGTGTAAAATGCCGCACCACATCCACCTCGCTCAAAGAGGGGAATCCTGAGATTTCTTCCCTGACCATATCTTCAGGAAGGATGTTGTTAATATTCTTTTCAGGGACATCGCAATCGGGGAGCGAATATCCTATCCTCCCTTCTCCGCCCTGCTCAAATATCAGCAGATAATTAAAAATAAGTCCTTGTGTGCCTGTTACCTGTTCAGCAGTCATTTTTTCTCACCCCTTCATAGTTAAAATTGTGATAAAATTTTGCAGTTACCTATCAATCAAATTCTTTACAAAATGGCAAAAAAAATTAGCCACAGAGTTCACAGAGAACACAGCGTGGCTTTCGCCACAACCAAAATTAAGAACACGAATGGCACGAATGGACGAATTACACAAATTAATAAAGCAAAAATAAATTTGGACACAGATAAACACAGATAAAGAAGAAATTAGAAATCAGAAGCAAGAAGCAAGATTCTTTCTTGCCTCTTACATCTTGTCTCTTG
>JACQEW010000182.1 GCA_016200365.1 Nitrospinota bacterium | reverse complement strand
ATAATGCGGAGACCGAAGGCGTTGGCTGCTGTTTTTTTCCTGTTGCAATATCGCTTCCTGCCTTAGCTCCTGCTACAGCAGCATTACCAAAGCTGCCCGATGGTGTTGATGGGGCTGGCGGTGGAGACGGCGGCTTACTTGCCTGTGTTGCTGGCGGTGGAGACGGCGGCTTGCTTGCCTGTGTTGCTGGCGGTGGAGACGGCGGCTTACTTGCCTGTGTTGCTGGCGGTGGAGACGGCGGTTTGCTTGCCTGTGTTGTTGGCGGTGGAGACGGCGATTTATTTTCTTTTTGTGGCTGAGGCTTTGGTGCTCCAAACACGCCATTCCCAGTAAACAAGCATAAAACCATCACAATCAATAATATTTGAAACATTTTTTCAAACCTTTGTCGAGTAAACATATTAAATACCTCCTTTAAGTTACATAATTGATTTGATTTTGCTGATCTGAGACTAAGATGCAGTATTGATAAAAGTGATGAGTAACGAGTGAAGATTGATGAGTAAAAAAAATGATGGAAAAAATTATTTTTAGGGGTGGTTAGAACTGACTGACTGACTGACTGACTGACTGACTGACTGACTTTGCAATGTCCGTGCCGTATAAAGCATTTTTACTCCTCCTCATCCATCCCTCTCCCCCCCACATAAACTTTATGTGCGGTGGAGAGAGAAGAATAAAGGTGTGTTATTTTATGTGGTCATTCCCACAAATTCACCTAACAACTCATTAATCAAAATATCTTCAGTCTTATGCAGCTTTTTGGCTTTGCTTTTTATACGGGAATATAAATCTATATCAATCCCCACATATTTCTTCTTTTTCAGTGAAAATTTTATCTCCTTTACTTCTTTAATATCGTCAAATTCCCCAAAATCATGCTCATCCCAAAAACCAGAAGCATCATAGACGCCCGCCTCCTTTATCTTTTTATTTTTTTTCATATCGTTTCCTTTCCCTTCTATATTATCTCCTGTTAAAATATTCTGTCAAGTGTTTTTTTGTGTGATTTTTTGTGTGAGTTTTGTGTGAGTGAGATATGAAATCGGACTAAGACTCATTAAAGACTCATATTCTCCAAATCGTTGTTCTGTGATATAATTAGCCAATGATTGATAAAACTGCAAGAGATATTATTAGTCCATGCCTCTGGGGTGCTGCAATAAATTCCCTCGATATCGAGAAGGATAAATTTCTTATTATCGAGCGAATCCTTGAACACGGAGGGGATAGGCAGATTGATTTTATATTTACTACTTATAAGAGAAAGGATATTATAAATGTGATAAAGGAAAGCCCTTATCTGAGCCGCAGGACTGTTAATTATTGGTGTCTATTTTTTGATATAGGAAGAGAGGATACAAGGTGTTATACAAAGCCATACCAGAATCTGTGGCAGCCTTACTAAAAAATGCTCACCTCTTTCAGCTTCCCGATGAAACCTACATGGCTGGCGGCACTGCCGCTGCAATATATTTAGGGCATAGGATATCAATAGATATTGACCTGTTTACAGAGAAAGACTTTTATTGCGGACCAATAATATCATCAATCAAAAAACTGTACGAAATAAAGGTAACAACTGCGGCAGAAAAAGATACCCTCATAGCCGATATTAATAATGTCAGGTTCAGCCTCTTTAGATACCCCTATCCACTACTTGCCCCTCTTGTTAATGACTTTGATTTTAATATTAAGCTGGCTTCACCCGTAGATATAGCCGCTATGAAAATTGTTGCAATAGGACAAAGAGGCACTGCCAAAGATTTCTTTGACCTGAAGGCAATCATGTCAGCATATCGGCTGTCGCTTCCCTATTTAATAGCTCAGGTTCAAAAAAAATATGGAGTTTCCGAAGAATATGGATACCAGATTAAAAAAGGACTGGTATATTTTGATGATGCCGTGAAGAGTCTGGGAGATATAACACTTGTTAAAAATAGCGGAGAGAACCGCATATCTAAAAGAGAATGGAATGAAGTAGAAAAGTTTTTCAAAAAGCTTGTATTAGTCCGCTGATTTTATGAAAATATTAGACCGATATATTTTAATCGAGCTGACCAAGTTTTTCATATTAAGCCTATTTACGCTGACTCTCGTCCTTTTCCTCGACCAGCTTCACTTCTTATCAGAACTGATTCTGAACAGGGGGGTAGCTGTCCGTGATGTCCTTACGCTCCTCCTTTATATCTCCCCTGCCTTCCTCGCCCTTACGATACCCCTCTCTGTTCTATTCGCATCGCTGATGACATTCAGCAGGCTCTCTGCGGATAATGAAATTACGGCAGCGAGGGCAAGCGGATTAAGCATGTACAGGCTCATGCTTCCTGTATTTATCCTCTCTCTAATTACATTCTTTGCCAGCCTTTATACAATGGTTAATCTCCAGCACAGGGGGAATTATTCTTTTAAGAATCTTATCTTTCAGTTGTCCGCAAAAAAGGCGGGCTTAAACATAAAGACAGGGGTATTCAATGATGCCTTCAACGAGCTTATAATCTATGTGGAAGATATGGAGCCGGGCACATCCCGGCTCAAAAACATATTTATCTACGACACCGGCAGAAACTCGGAGCCTAAGATAATCACGGCAAGCGAGGGCAATTTTGCATCGGATCAGGAGACGATGAAACTCCTTCTCCAGTTGAAGAACGGCACAATACACCGGATAGAGGATAAAATGGACAGGTACCAGCTCCTCTCCTTTTACATCTATGACATAATACTCGATATGGGCGGGGGCAAAGGCGATGTGGCAGTAAAGAAGGAGCCGCGGGAGATGTCCATAGAAGAGCTGAAACGGAGAATATCGAAGCTTAAACAGGAAAATAAGGAATCTTATGCAGAAGAGGTGGAGATACAGACAAAATACTCTCTCCCTTTTTCCTGTATAGTCTTTGGCATATTCGGCGCACCCCTCGGCATAAGGCTTCACAGGTCGGGCAGGAGAGGCGGACTCGGCATCGGTATGATTATAATCGTCCTTGACTATATACTCTTGATGGCAGGACAGTCTCTTGGCAGGGAGGGGCATATCCCGCCGGTTATTGCCTTATGGCTGCCGAATATCATCATCGGAGGCATCGGTATATACCTGCTGAACAGGATTGCAAAGGACATCATGCCATTTGAGTTTGTGGTAAGGATTGCGGAACAAATGCAAAAGATTAAGGAGAAATGGGGAAATAGGGAAATGAGAGAAAAAGAAAATATTGGACACAGATGACCACAGATTTTTAGGATAAGAATTCAGAATTCAGTAGTCAGGATAAAAACAATCTTTATTCTGAATTCTGGATTCTGACTCCTGTATTGTTTTTTTATCTGTGTAAATCTGTGTCCTAAACTTTCTTTATTTTTTCTCCATTTCTCCATCTTCTCCTTTTCTCCTTATATGTTTTTATAATTTACAGTCTTTATGAAAATTCTCAATCGCTACATATTGAATGAATACCTGAAAATTTTTCTCTTTGCCCTGACAATCCTTACAATGCTTTTTGTCGTTGTAGATTTTTTTGAAAAGGTAGATGACTTCGTAAAATACAAGGCGTCTTTTGTCTCCATAGTAAAATACCTCATTTTTAAACTGCCCCTGTTCGTCTATTATATTGTGCCGATAACGACCCTCCTCTCCACCGTAATATGTATGGGTATGCTTTCGAGACACAACGAGATAGTTGCAATGAAATCCTGCGGCATGGGGCTTCACAGAATTGCAATGCCGATTCTCTCGACCGCTGCAGTCATCAGCTTCTTCGTATTTTTAAACAGCGAATACATACTGCCTGCTACAAACCGCCTGACAAACCGCACATTCAAGGTTGATATTAAAAAACAGGAGGAGCATGGCATATATAAGAAAAATAAGATATGGTTCAGGTCGGATGACGGCTCTATATGGAACATCGCCCTGCTCGACGCAGAGACAGGCACAATGTTTGAAGTATCCGTATTCAAATTTAACGATGGCAGGCTGAAGGAGAGGATAGACAGTAAGCAGGTAAAGTGGACAGGCTCAAAGTGGCTATTTAACGACGGATGGCTCAGGCTCTTTGATGCAGAAGGCTCGTTTGATTCAGAGTATTTCAAAAGCCGTGAATTTCCCGTAAAAGAGAAGCCGGAGGATTTTATGTCGGTCAGCATCAGCCCCGAAGAAATGGGGTTTAAAGAGATAAGGGATTACATCAGGAAAATCAAGAAAGAGGGGCTGGATGCTACGAGGTATCTGGTGGATATGCACATAAAATTATCCTTCCCTGCAATAAGCTTCATCATGGCAATCATCGCTATCCCCTTTTCACTGAGGACAGGGAGGCAGGGCGGATTCACCGTCGGAATAGGCTTGAGTGTCGTCCTCGGGTTTACAATATGGTTCATATTCTCGATGGGCGTATCGCTGGGGCATGCAGGCAAGCTTCCCCCTTTCATATCGGCATGGGGCGCAAACATCATCTTTGCTGCAGGGGGAATATACTTTTTGACGACATCGAGGCAGTAACACCATCCTTGATCGCCGATATAGCGAGTCCATCTCGAAGCGAAGGAGCACAAACCTTCAAAAAACCACCACACTGTTGGCGGTCAACTGCAACGAATTACTAAGATTTCTTCATCTTTGTTTTAAGCTTTTT
>JACQEW010000181.1 GCA_016200365.1 Nitrospinota bacterium | reverse complement strand
TATCAGTCTATCCAGTTTTGGCGTATGCCTTTTGGTCATAAGGATGCCTTTTGTAAATGCCGCTATCCAGAATATTGTAGACATACCAAAGAAGATATTCGCATGTTTGTTCCACCATGGAAGTGAATGCCAGATGTATTCGTAAGCAATGCCGTTCATAATCGCTTGAAACAATCCGTAGCAGGCAACATATAGGATGTAAAAAAGGTAGTTCCTGTCTCTCAAGGAGAGAAAGATAAAGAAGTTGTATAAAACCATGACGGAGATGATGCCGTAATAGATACCAAGGGCAATATATTCATCGGCATCCTTTTCGTCGAAAGAGTCTCTGCTCCAGAGGGTCATGGGAAAGGACATAAGACTCTCGGTTTTAAAACGGAGGTAATATGTTTTTTCCTCGCCGTAATCTATGGGTAAATAAAAGGCAGGGGAGCGGTGTCTTATCTCCCATTCTTTGAAAGGCACTAATCTTCCTGACTTTTTAACTATAAAACCACCCTTCACCTCAATCCTCTCCCCTGAGGGGAGAGGGAGGGGTGAGGGGGGGATATACAGGTCAACTCTATCCAATATCGGCAGGGCTATCTCCAGCAGCCACTCCCCCTCACCCCCCTTTTGTAAAGGTGGGGATAATTTAAGCCCCCCTTTGGAAAAGGGGGATTTAGGGGGATTTTTAACCTTAAACCTCACCCAATAAGCAGAATTTGTAAAACCAAAACCTGGAGTGGATTCATTTTTATGAGGGATAAATTTATCAGAAAGTTTCGGCGAAGTTACATCTTCTATCGTCCATTTGCCTTCTTTATCTTCGAGGATGTCCAGATGAATGGAGAGGGGATACACTTCTTTGCCCGGGTCGAGTATCAGAGGGGGGGCTGCCCATGATTTTGATGGTTCGACAGGCTCACCATTGGCAAGCTCACCATGAAACAGTAGAATTAGACTTATGATAAGGAAATATAGGATTTTCAAAGCTCTATTAAAAATATCGGGCTCCCCATGGGAGGAGGTAATAATACCCGATGAGTGAAGTATTATTTAACCATGAGGAGCCGTAGTTTTATTCATTTGAAATTAGAACATAGCTTCACAAATTGATTAATGTCTTAAAAATAGACACACTTTAAATTCCTTTTTACCACGAAACACACGAAATACACGAAAAAATTATAAAATGATTTTTTTGACCTGATTCTTAAATAAAATCCTTTCGTGTGTTTCGTGTATTTCGTGGTTAATATTGCTTTTTTAAAATTGATTAATCTTAGAAAATGGACACTTTGAAATTCCTTTACTTTAAATTAGCCACAGATGGCATTCAATTACAATTTTCCTGTCAGTTTCACAATCTCTTCTACAAGAACATTTGCGGATACGGGTTTAACAAGGTATGAAGATGCACCCTTCTCGATTGCCTTCTGTTTATCTCTTTCGTTATTCATCACTGTCAGCATGATAACCGGGATACTCCTGTAATCCGCCTCTTTCTTTAAAGAATCTATAAGCTCCAGTCCATCCATCTGCGGCATATTTAAGTCTGTGATAATAATATCTATCTTTGAAGATGATAATCTTTCCAGTGCATCTATCCCGCTTTTTGCCGATACGATATTAAATCCCTTCATTTTCAGAATATAGGTAATCAGCTTTCTTTCGCTGTCGCTGTCATCTACTACCATGATATTTTTAGACATAACAGCATCTATTTCCTGAGTATTTATTACCGGCAGTGTAAATATAAACTTTGTCCCCTTGCCGATTTCGCTCTCCACCCATACCTTCCCGCCGTAATGCTCCACTATCCTTTTGACTATCGGAAGACCGAGACCTGTGCCTTTTTTAATTCTCCTGTTATCGCCGTCCACCTGAACAAATCTCTCGAATACATTGTCATGGTATTCCTTAGGTATGCCGCAGCCTGTATCTTCTATAGATACCTCTACATGGGCATTGTTTCTTACGAGAGATGCGGTAATGCTTCCTTCCTTAGGAGTAAATTTAATGGCATTGCTCAGAAGATTCGCCACAACCTGTCTTATCTTGCCGTTGTCGCCGGTAACAGGCGGTATATCTTCCGTCAGAATGGATTTTAATGCGATTCCATTCTTCTCTAATTCTCCATAAAATGTCAGTAAAGATTCGCTGATTACTCGCTTCATATCTACAGGCTCCTGTTTGAAGGCTGCCCTGCCCGATTCTATCTTTTCCAGGTCGAGATAGTCGTTTATTATATTTTCAAGCCTTACGCTCTCCCTTTTGATTATATCCAAAAACCCGTCTATCTTTTTAGCTGTTTCGGGTCTGTCTTTATACATAGAAATCATATCCGTATACGCCATAATAGATGTCAGGGGTGTCCTTAAATCGTGGGTAACGATGTTCAGAAAATCGGTCTTCTGTGCATCCAGCTCTTTGAGTCTCTTGTTTGCAATACCCAGCTCTGTGTTGAGGTATTCCATTATCTCTTTTGAATATACCACTTCTTTATGGCTTGCCTCTAAGTGGTTGAATGTCTTTCTCGCCTCATCTTCCCTTATTTCTAATTTTATTTTATCCGAGCGCTCTTTTTGAAAATAGATTGAAAGACCTATGATTAATGCTGCAATCATACCGAGTATCCAATATTTCCCTTTTTCAAATTCCTTTATCCGTTTTGTAATCTCTCCAACTGTCGCTTCAATCGCCACTGCCCATCTCTCGTCACCTACCTTTAATGTGCTGCTTGCCATCAGAACATCCTTTTCGCCATGACTCTCTGGTATCTCTGTATAACCGCCTGCGGGGTTCTTTAAAACATATTCTATCTCTCCCTTGTGTTGTTCCCTGTTTAGTCCATGGGAGCAGAATAACAGTTCTCCTTTATCTGTGAATAGCATTGTATGACTCTCCTCTCCATATTTCACAGACGACAGAATCGAATATATATCCTCCATCTTTATTCCTATAATAACCGCTCCCATTATCTTATTTTTATGATAAACAGGAGTTCCTATTTTTATCATATCCTTAAATATGTATACATGGGTATAATCGCTGTCCAGTTTAATTGTCTCAATAAATAAGGGGTCGCCTGACAGATTGGATATATCTGCAGCTTTAAGATGTCCGCTTAAATCCCTTTCAACCCTGAGAATCTCATTCCCGTTAATGTCTGCAAATGATATATAACGGCAGAGGGTGTAATTATTCAGGAAGGGCAAATAGACCTTTTCCAGTCCATCCTTCCAGAAGGCTGTCTCTCTTTTATCTCCTGAATCCATTGCCTCGAGGAGTTTTATCATGGCAAAGGGGGATTTTAAGAAATTGGCGCTCTTCCTCACCTGATTGAATGTCTCTTCAAGCTGAAATGCAATCCTATCGGTAACAAGGCGCTGCTCCTTATTAAATTCTATTTTCATCTGGTTTTCTATTGCATTCTGGAGGCTGGAAAATGTGTATAACAACAGGGAGAGGACAGCGGATGCTAAAACTATGCCTAAGGGCAGAGCCCATTTTTTTATAACGGTTTTCTTAGAAATCTCCGGCACTATGGAACTTTCAGCGGCGATAACCTTCTCTTCCTTTGGAGGATAAGATTGCCCATTCTTATCCCCGATTAAGACATTCAGGGACAAGTCTTCTCGCTCCTGTTTGAGCGGCTCTTCTTTCTTTTTGGAATCCGCCATTTCTTTGATGACAGTTTCTATGCTGGAATAGTATCTCTTTTTTTTGTCAACTGCTGTCTTATGCTGTAATGCTATCCCTGTAATACGCAATAATGTCTCCTGCGTAATCGGTTTTGACAGGTAGTCGAATGCACCGAGCCTGAGGGCATCTGTAGCAGTTTCAATATCAGGTCTTCCTGTAATCATGATTACAGGACAATTGGAGTTCTTTTCCCTCACATCTCGAAGGATGTCAATACCTGTCATATTTTCCAGGGCAATATCAGTAAATATCAGGTCGAAATCCTTTTCAGATAATAAAGTTAGGGCTTCATTATATTCTCCGGCAGTATCCACACTATATCCTTCATCAGTAAGGAATCCTTTGAAGGTAAACCTTATGCTCTCTTCGTCGTCTATTACAAGTATCCTTTCATTCATTTTTATTACCCCCTAACCTTCATACTGATAATTGCCATATCTATGGCAGAAAGGACAATTAACAGATTTTTCTCTTTTGCTGTGCTGAGGAGCTGAGGGTAGAGGCTCTGATCCTCCTTCTTTATATGGGCGACTAACACACTTTCAATTCTCTTATAATCATTGATTACAACAGAGAACTGATTCTCTTTTAATGAGGCACCAACCCCTTCCATGAGAGATACTATTACCCTGTGGTCATTCTTGAGTTCTGTTATGATAGCGTCAGCCATGATAAATTAGATTGCTTCGGGGCTTCGCCCCTCGCAATGACACTTCTGCTTTGTGTGTCATTGCGAGCGAAGCGAAGCAATCTCAAACATTGAAATTCCTATACATATATTTAGGCTCCCCATGGGAGGAGGTAATAACACCCACCCCTCACCCACCCTCTCCCTGAGGGGAGGATTAAGCTTGCCCCTGCGAAGGCAGGGGGTGAGGATGTGTTATTAAGCCATGAGGAGCCGTGTAGCCTCATTCAGATTGCTGTATATTTCAAATTCCTTTGAGAGTCCTGTTATCCTGAACACTTCTGCAATCATACCCTTAACCCCTGTCAGCTTGACCTCGCCCCCCGAAGCCTTAATATTCTGCCGGGTTGAGGCAATAATACCCAAACCAAGGCTGGATACAAATGTTGTATTTTCCAAATCGAATATAATGGTTTTAACCCCCTTATTTCTTATCTGCTCTATTTTTATTAAAAGCATGTCGGCAATCTTATAATCGAGTCTTCCTGAAATCTGTATAATTGATGCCGTTCCGCTCTCCATCACGATAACTTCCGTATCTCTATAAAGCATAACGCCTCCTCGATAAACCCTTTCACCACAAAGGCACAAAGAACACAAAGGGAAGGACAAAAGAAAGAGATTTAGACA
>JACQEW010000173.1 GCA_016200365.1 Nitrospinota bacterium | reverse complement strand
TATGGGGAGAAGAGCCATACCATGCTTTTTACAACAAAAGGTGAGCAGTTGTTCTGCTCACAGGGCTTGACTAAGGAGCAGCATAGGGCAGAGATAGAATATATTTCGAAAAACCCCGAAGGCGGTTATACGGAGTTGCCGGAGAGCCATGGTGAAAGGGATATTCTCATGGCGAGCAGCTCGCTGAATATGGGAAATGAGCGGTGGGCGGTTGTGATCGAAGCGACATCGGGAGAGGTTACACAGCGGATAAAAGAATTTGAAACGAAGAGGAGAAGGATACTCATTATACTTGCGATTGTAATCATAGGCGGAGGTGTATATTTTCACAAGGTGAGGTCGGATAGAATAAAGGCTGAACAAGAGGCAGAGAGTTTAAGAAAGCTTGAGGTGATTAACAAACAATTGGAGGATTCCAAGCATGAGTTGGAGCTTTTAAACAGCGAATTAAATACAGCAAATGAAAGATTAAAAGAACTGGATAGACAGAAGACCGATTTTTTAAACATCGTTACCCATGACATCAGGACACCGCTGACATCTATCAGGGCATATACGGATATGCTTCTCATGTATAAAGATAAACCCGAGACACTTCAGAGGGTGTATGAGGAGTTTTTAAATATAATAAAGAAGGAAAGCATAAGACTTGGAAACCTTATAAATGATTACCTGGATTTGGCGAAGATGGAGTCGGGACAGGTTACATTCAGGCGCGAGCCTGTGGATATGAGGGGGATAATAAGCGATTCTGTCGTTACATATCACGGCGAGGCGATAGAGAAGGGGATTAATAATTTGAGATATGTTATTGCAGATGATGTTCCTGTTATTATTGCCGATGACGGCAAGGTAAGACAGGTTGTGGCGAATCTTTTAAGCAATGCAGTCAAGTATACTTCACAGGGCGGAACTGTTGCCGTCTCTGCTGTAAAGAGCGGGGATGATATAGAAATATCTATCGAGGATACTGGTTCAGGTATCCCAAAGGAATACCATGAGAAGGTATTTGAGAGATTTGTTCAGGTAGAAGGGGGGAAGGAGAGGGTTAAAAAGGGGACGGGGCTCGGACTTCCGATAGCGAAGAATATAGTGGAGCATCACGGCGGAAAGGTATGGGTGGAGAGCGAAGAAGGCAAAGGGGCAAAGTTTATATTTACTTTGCCGATAAAGTAAAGAAAGTTATCTCACACAAAGACACAAAGACACAAAGAACAAAAGTAATCACACGAAGACACGAAGACACAAAGAATAAATAAGAAAATAATATAATTCTCTGTGCCTTTGTGTCTTTGTGTGAGTATATTTTGGTTGTGGCTTTGTGTGAGAAAATATAAAAATAATCACACGAAGACACAGAGCCTCAAAGAATAATGAATGAAAATGAAATTGGGAAAATCATAGTTAATGATGCGGTTACGGTGCATAAGGAACTTGGACCAGGATTGCTTGAAACTGTTTATGAAATTATACTTGCTTATGAGCTTGAAAGACATGGTTTGTCGGTCAAACGGCAGGTTAGTATTCCTATAGAATACCATGGAATAAAATTCGATGAAGGTTTTCGAGCGGATATTCTTGTTGAGAATAAGGTGATAATCGAGTTGAAATCTGTTGAAAGCGTGAACAAAGCTCATAAGAAACAGGTTTTGACTTATTTGAAGCTGACTGGATGTAAACTCGGCTATCTGCTAAATTTTGGGGAGGCTTTAATGAAAGATGGAATATCAAGAATTATCAATGGAGAAATAAAATAATGAAAATTTTTTCACACGAAGACACAAAGGCACAAAGAAATTCTTCTTTTTAATAGTCTTTGTTTCCTTTGTGTCTTGGTGGCTTTGTGTGAGGAAGCAAAAGAAAAAGATAATCACACAAAGACACAGAGCCACAAAGAGAGAAATAAAATAAAATCTTTGTGTTCTTTGTGGCTTTGTGTGAGTATATTTTGGTTGTGTCTTATCGAGGAGGAGGAGGGAATATGTGGGAAGGGGGATAAAATGATAAAGAAGGTAATAGTAGCAGCGGAGATAGCAGTAATGGTTTTGCTGGCTGTCGTTTTTTTATGGTTCAATAATCGTGTTAAGGAGCAGCTTCTTGTCCACGCAAGGGATACTGCCGACTATATCTCCACGCAAATTACGGCGGATAGAAAATGGGCAGCCCTAAGAAAGGCAGAGGGAAAGATAACTATGCTTCCCGCTACCATGACACTGGAGACAACTGCTATAGCCAGCGAGGCGGGCAAGTATAACGCAAGATTGATAAGCGCAAATCCGATAAATCCAAAGGCAGGACCAAAGGACGATTTTGAAAGAGAAGGATTAAAGGAGATTGAGAAGAGCGGCGGTGAATATACAGAGATAGGAGGTAAGGGCGGCCAGAAGGTATTTCGTAAACTGATTGCAGATAAAGCTACTGCTGAAAGCTGTGTAAAGGCTGAATGTCATGCAGGCAAGAAGCTCGGCGATGTGCTCGGGGGTTTGAGCATATCCGTCCCCCTCTGGAAGGTAGATGCTGCCGTTGCTTCAAATAAACTCTTCCTATTTTTTATATGGATAATAACAGGGCTTTTGATATTTGGTTTTCATAAATATGGAGAAAACATTAAGGGTCAAGGGTCAAGGGTCAGGGGTCAAGAAATACCCGGTAGGAGCCAACTCCTGTTGGCGACAGGAGTCAAGAGAGGCTGGAAGAACAGTCTTGGATACAAAATACTGATGCCAACCATAGTAACCCTCGTTATTGGATTCGGCGTACTTCTTATTATTACCATTCAGAGAGGCACGGAAAATCTCCTCGATGAAGACAGAACCAAGTCGGATTTAATGGCAGTGAGTGTTATAAAGAGTCTTCAGAGTATGATGGTAAACGGAAGGGCTCTGGATGCGGAGCAGTGGGCAAAGGATTTAAAAAGTATTGATAAAAATGAGGCGAGGTTTGTGCAAGTTTTGAGATTAAACGGCGAGGAGGCGTTCAGGGATAATCATACGATTGACGATGTCAATCACAGGCTGGGTGCAGAGACATTCGAGAAGAGGAAGGTGGATACGACACAGGTGAAAGACCCTGCGCCTGATAATGCCAAGTTTCAGGAGGCTGTACGCACAGGTCAGAAGGTCTACTATTATGAAGATGTCGGCGGCGATAGATTGCTGACCCAGTTGACGCCGATATCGAATGAGCAGGAATGTCATGCCTGTCACGGCGAGGAGTATAAGTTCAGGGCAATTTTAAGAATATCTACGCCGCTTAAGGAGATTGAGGAAAAGATAGAGAAAAACCGTTTGTTTATGATTCTTATCTCAATTGCAATGACACTGATTGTAATTGGGGTAATATGGAGGCTTATAAGAAAGAATGCAACATCTCCTATTGTAGGAGTTGTAAATATGATAAGGAATATTGCCCAGGGGGACCTCACCCAGAAAGTTGAGGTTGTATCAGAGGATGAAATAGGAGAGCTGTCGGAGAATGTGAATAAAATGGTTGATGATATGAATAATGCCCTTTCACAGGTAATAGTAACGACAGGTAAGGTTTCGTCATCTGCCAATGATCTCTCGAATTCATCATCCCAGATTGTTTCAGGGGCAAAGGATCAGAGCGAGAAGACTGCCAGTGTTGCCACCTCGATGGAGGAGATGTCGGCTACAATAACCGAAGTGGCGAAAAACTCAGGTGAGGCATCCGGGTCTGCAAAGTCTGCAAAAGATATGGCAGTTAAGGGCGGTGAAGTGGTAAAAAAGACGATTCAGGGTATGGAGAAGATAGCGGTGTCTGTGGAGAAATCGGCAAATACAATAAAGGTCCTCGGCAAGAGCTCCGAGCAGATAGGGGAGATAGTAAAGACAATCGATGATATTGCAGACCAGACGAACCTGCTTGCCCTTAATGCCGCCATAGAGGCTGCAAGGGCAGGTGAGCAGGGGAGGGGGTTTGCAGTTGTTGCAGATGAGGTGAGAAAACTGGCTGAGAGGACGACAAAGGCTACAAAGGAGATAGCCGATATGATAAAGGTGATACAGGAGGATACGAAGAATGCAGTCTCCTCTATGGAAGAAGGGACGAAAGAAGTGAAATCTGGGGTGGCTCTTGCGAATGAGGCAGGGAGGTCATTGGACCAGATTGTTGAGGTAGTTAAAAAGGTATCCGATATGATTGCCCATATTGCTACGGCAGTAGAGGAGCAGTCTGCTGCAACAGAGGAGATAACAGGAAATGTTGAGTCTATTGCTGCCGTCAGCAGAGAGACTATGAGTAAGGCAGAGGTCTCGTCTTCTGCATCATTGGAGATGAAGAGGCTGGCAGAGGAATTGAAGACCCTTGTGAGCAGATTCAAATTGAGAGAGGCGAGATAAAAAACTCACCAGGCACAAAGGACACAAAAATAGAAGAAAGAATAATAGAACGCAGATAACGCCGAAACAGCGGATTAACACAGATGATAATTTATTTTTTTATCAGCGTAAATCCTCTTTTTCCGTGTTCATCTGCGTTTTTTTTAAATCTTTGTGTTCTTTGTGTCTTTGCGTAATCTTCAATAGTCAATTCTTAAAAGGGAGGTGTGAGTATGGAGAATCTAAAGAGACATTATATTGAGAAGGATGTCAAGGGAGTAAAGGTACATTATGCCGAGCATATTGAAGACGATAATGAAGAAACAAACCAAGAGGAAGAAAAGATTTATTATGTAAAGTGCGGAGAATGCGGTGCGGAAGTTCCCTCTAATGAGGTTTACGATAATGGGAACTATTCTGTATGTAAAAAGTGCCTGTAAATGAGCAACGAGCAATGAGCAATGAGCAACGAGTTTTTTTACTCATTGCTCGGCACTCATTGCTCATTGCTTAATTTATATGTTTCTCTCGATATTCAGATGGATAATAGGGATTATATTTTCCTTCTTTGCAGGATCGGCTGCCATTATTTCGTCTATACTCACAGGAAACGGGGATATTGTCCATTTTATCACCAGGGTATGGGGAATGGGTATGTGCCGCCTGACAGGGGTTAGAGTAGAGGTAATAGGGGCGGAAAATATTTTAAGAGACAGGGCGCAAATATTTACTTCAAATCATCAGGGGATGTATGATATATTTGCTTTGCAGGGCTATCTGCCCATAAGGTTTTTGTGGATAGCAAAGGAAAGCCTGTTCAAAATACCGATAATAGGACGGACAATGAGAAAGGCAGGATATATCGGGATAAACAGGTCGAGCCCTAAAAAGTTCATTAAAAGTCTGCAAAGGGCGATAGAGGAGATAAAAGGGGGCAGGTCAATTGTTGTCTTTCCTGAAGGAACGAGAACAAAGGACGGCAGTATAGGGGCATTTAAAAGG
>JACQEW010000051.1:10479-13873 GCA_016200365.1 Nitrospinota bacterium | reverse complement strand
TTCTCCATCTATTGTAACCTCCATAGGCACTAAAAAAGCACCTGTCGTATAAACTTTGGGGTTTTCTTCTGTAAAAAAAATGTTTTTTAATCTCTGCTCAATTTTTAAGCTCATATTTTAGATTTGTTCATATAAATATTTCTCTAAAGATTTGTGATAGTCTTGGCTCAACATCACCACTGAAATCTTGATAAAGAATATTCAAATGTTTTAATACCGTTGCAAATCTTTTATATCCATTTTCACTTCTTAACTCAACCCATTCCACACCCAAACTGTCTAACTGCTTTTTATTGGTTTCGGATAATTTGTCAGCAATAAAAACCTTACTGTCCCTTGCTATAACTGCATCAGCACTTTCAGGATTACCCATTCTTTTTTAACAAATCTTCTTTGGAATTAGCAAACTCTTTTGGATTGTATATTTCTCCATCTTTAAAACTGTCTTCATTGAATTTGTCTGTCACTTTCATCGGTTTTTTAAAAGCACCTATAGTGTAAATAACTGGTTCATTATCAAAAATTATTGGTTTTATATTGCTTGAAGAAATTTTTCTCTTATCCTTGAAAAATATTTTACGCTCTCAAAAAATTCGTCCAACTCTTCATAATTCTTAATATATACTCTTCTTTTATTGTCCGTTGTCAGTCAAGAGTAAAAGTTCTTTTGCCTATCGTTCCTTCATTATTACACGGTCATAAACTACCGAAGAAAGAATTTGATATAATGACGGCAAAATTGTTTCATCTATTCCGAAAGCTCTCAAAATCGTTTTATCAAAATTGATTCTGTCTGCTTGCTGAAGTTCCTTAAAAATTGTTTGAATTGGTCTTGCTTTCAATGGTTGAAATGCAGATTTAATTTGTTTTTTGGCCTGTGTAGATAAACCATTTGGATTTAATACTCTCAATGCCTTAAAGTAGTTTGCATTTAGGTCTAATGCTCCCAAATGTCTTGAAGTTCCTCTCATTTCAATAGTCAAGAATGTTACAATAGAGTTGAGTAATGCTGCAATGAGTTCTACATCATCGCCCTCATTAACAGTTATTGCTACAAGTCGCTGGTCAATTGTAAATGGTTCTTCTGAATAGCTAAAGAAAAATCTCTCATAGGGATTTATCGCGGTTACGATATTTGCCTGCTTTGGTTTTAATGAATACCAAAACGGTCGGTGCGAAGAGCAAGCTTCTTGTATTGTCTTTGAGCCGTTTCTGTTCGTAGCGTTTTGAAAACTGCGAATCCATCTAAGAGCGTTAGGAAAATCTGTTCGTAGTTGTGATTGCGGCAAATCACAAACGAACAGATAATATTTATAGTTGCCGCCAAATTTCAACATAGTTAATTCCGTTGGGCTTTTTACATAAGGAATTAAAAAATCATCTTCAATTCCAGTTTCTTCAATTTCATCAGCAGGTATTACAAACATTTCATTCCATCCAGTTCTTTCACCACGAAAAGCATCAATGGTATCCGGATACAATTGCATGAGATGTTTGCCAAATCTTTGAAACAATTCAGCTGAAGTAAAATAAGTGTTCCAGTTTTCTTTACTGACTATGGAATTTGAAAGCTGCTCTTTTGAAATGATACTCACACTTACAGAATCATCTGTTTTGTGATAAAGATTTTGAAATGTGTTATCGTTCCGCCAACCTTGATTTCTTGGATTGTTGCAATTATCAATGTTGGTGTAAAAATTTTCTATTTGCTGTAATTGGTTCGAAATATTTTCTTGGTCAAAAGTTTCATCAAGTTTGAAATTGATTGTAACAAATCTGGTTGGCTCATCGCTTTGTCCATGCTGAAAAACGGAGTAAATGGTAGCAACTTTTGAATCGCTGAACCAATGCTCTGCATTGCTTCTCACGATGTATTTGATATGAAAATTATCAAGCAAAAATTTTTTGAACTGAAAACCGTATTCTTTGCCAAGCCAAGCGTTTGAAGTGATTGCAGATAAAAATCCGTTTTGTTTTAAAAAGCGAATAGAGTTGTAAATGCAGTAAGTAAAATAATCTGAACGTTCATTTATTAGGAATGAATTGTCTCTTAAAAACGATTGTTGTCTTGTTTCAAATTTTTCCCTGAAAAATACCGTCAAAACATCATTAGGAATATCTTCTTGTTGAACAAAAGGGAAATTACTTACAATTGCGTCAAATATTGGAATTGGTTGCTCAATTTGATTTGTGTAATCTCTCGAATCAGGAAACATAACTTGTTTGTGTGGCTCTAAATTGAAATAATCGTCTCTTGTTACTCTTGGAAAATTATCCGTTTGAGTCACCTTTTGCTTGTAAAGATTAATTACTGAAAGTATCGCTGGAAAATGTGAAATGTCATTACCCCAAATTTGATTGAGTAATTGGGAGTGGTTATTATTACCGTAATATTTTAATATTTGATAGAAGGAATTTAAAAATGTTCCTGTTCCTGATGTTGGATCAAACACTGTGTCGTTGGCTGTTTGAATTGCGGGAAATGAAACAAGGTTAGCAAGTGTTGCTGGCGTAAAGTATTGTCCAAATTTTTGTTTATCTTCTTTTGGAACTAAATTTTCAAGTATTGTTCCGATTACATCAGTCGGCAAAACTTTAAAATCAAATTCTATAATTGTTTTGAACAGTGCAAAAAGTGCATCATTTACTGTTGCATTGAAATTAATATTGTCCGTGAAATAGGGCTGAAAAATTGCTTGGTAGTCAATTCTGCTTGCTGCTTCAAAATAATTTTCTAATGCTTGCTTTAAATTCCTTGATTTTTTCAAATCAAGTTTCATACCTCTTCCTCAATTACATTTTCAGGTCTCCGTGAAGACGATTTAAGAATTTTCAGAGTAGAGCTTTCATAAATTTTCCACTGGTTAAAATCTCTGCGAAAAGTTGCATTAGCACCTTTTAATCTTACGATTTCATTTTTAAACTGAGGCAATATTATTTCTGCGGCTGCTTTTACAGCTTCAACAAAATTTCCTGTAACATTTATTGCTTGCTTTAATTCTCCATCGAGATAAAGTTGCTCTAAGTCGTGAAGAATTTGGTTAAGTCGTTCCTTAAGTAAAGGTTCGTTTCTCCTATATTTGCTCGGGTCGGCTAAATCATCTCTTTCGTTGATGTTCAGTTCTTTCGGATATTCTTTAATTTTAGAAATACTGTCAATGGAATAATCTTCATTCTCAATTTTCCAAATGATTGCTTCTGCACCATTCCAAGTAACAAAAGAATCCGATTTTATTCTTTCTGCCTTTTCTAAGGCATTGAGCAACATTTCTCTATCGTCAATTGCGGTATTGGGAAATTTTAATTCCCAACCGTTGAAAATAATACCAGAAACTTTGTCTGTAAATAAAAGAACATCTGGAAATTTGGTCTTCCCGGATTCAAGTTTTATTCC
>JACQEW010000051.1:0-10473 GCA_016200365.1 Nitrospinota bacterium | reverse complement strand
CTTCCTTCATGAATTGCTTCCTGAATCCAACTAATAAGCTGTCCTGCCCAGACTCTTTCGTTTAGTTTCATAATTGAGTGTGTGGTATTTTACAATTGGCTCTTTGAAAAGTAGCAATGTTGATTCTTCAATTTGTTTATACTTCAATGTCTGTTTAATTCTGTCTGTGCAGATTTTAATATAGTCAATTGGTTTTACTTTATGAAGTAAAACATCTTCATTCCTCTCAATTCCTATAAACTGTCTGCCTTCTAAAATTGTTGAAAGTAAAAAACTTCCACTGCCGCAAGCATTGTCTAAAATAATGTCACCTGGTTTTGTGTAAGTGCGAATTAAATACCGCCCTAACTCAATTGGTTTTTGTGTAGGATGAAAAACTACTCCTTCTGATTCCGCTGTTTTGATGTAAACAAAGTCGTCAATAGGTTGTTCCTCATAAAACACAACATCATTAGGGTATCTTTCACCGTTGCTCTTTACATGTCTCGGTTTAAAATCACCGTAACTTCCAGTGTATTGGTCTTTGCGAAAACCTTTATCATATGGCTCACCTTGTGTCATTTGCGGGTTATATGTCGGCTGTTTTTTGTAGAAAATACATATATCCTCGTGCTTGCGGAGCGGTTGAATTTTAGCATTGAGAAAATTTGTCGGTTTGGATTTTACCCAAACAATTTTGTACTTGAAAAGTTTCTCATTGCTAAGTATGAGTTTTGCAGTAGGGCAAATCGCAAAGTATCATATCAATTGACTTATTGGGGAAGTCTTTCATTACCTCTAAACAGTCGCCTTGCACGACTTTGTTCATATACTTTTCTATTGTCATTTTCTCTTTTAAAGTAAAACTATAATAGATTTTCGATATTTTTTCAGTAGTGTCCGGAAATATAGAAATCTATGCCAATTTATCTGTGATTTTACCCACCTTACGCGATAACTCACTATTATTAATCGCTTCAAATAATTCATTTACAGAAGGAAGCAATTTAATATTACTGCCAAAAAGAGCGTTTGAGATTTCAGGTATCTGGTGAAATGGGTTGTTCATAAGAAGTTACTCGAAATCAAACTGCCGCAGACACTTTATTCAAAATATCCTTGACCTCATCCGATACTATAACTGCCCTGTCAATATTTTTAATAATCCTGCTAAACTCCTCGATAATAGTCATCTCTTCATGGATGGAAGATGCCAGATTTTCTCTGCATCCTTTTATCTCCTCTGAATACGCCTCTAAACTGTTTGTCAGTATCTCCCGCTGTTTTTTAGCCTTCTCATCCTTTTTAAGTATGTCATCTTCGACTGCCTTAAGCCTGTTTTTCTCATCCTCGATTTCTTTTACTTCCGATTCGTATTTGCTGAATATGCTATCCATTGCTTCCATAAGCTCTTTCTTCTTTCCCAGCAGCTCCGTTTTTTTTGTATCGGATACGCATTCATCCGGGTTTGTCTGAATATTCATATCAGCGGGGTTATCCTTTGCCCCGCTCTCTCCAATGCCCAATCCTTCTTTAAAGGTAAATATATTTGATACGGGTCCGGTGAGAATCTCCTCATAATATTTTTTAACAGATGCACCCTTATTCTCAAGCTCCCCCAGTCTCTGTCTTACCTCATTGAGATTGATTTCATAAATTAAGATATTCTTCGTTAAAGCCTTTAATTTTTCCTCCGCCTCATTTCTGTTAGATGTAAGCTTCGATATTTCATCTTCCAGTCTCAGCCTCTCCTTTTCCCTGTATTCAAGGACGGTATCAAATCTTTCGAGAAGCTCCTTTGCTTCGCCTGCGACCTTCTGCCTTTCTTCTTTTAGACTATTAAGTTTTGATAATATATTTATCGTTTCCATACAAAATCGTCCCTGTTTTTTATACTAAGAGAGTGTTCATATTTTACAGGAAACTCAAGATTTTTCAAGCACGAATAATAAAAACCTGATTGAAACCACAGATTACACAGATTTAACAGAAGTGCAAGTGCAAGTGTAAGTGTAAGGAATCTATTGCTTCTCACTTTCACTTTCACTTTCACTTACACTTTATTAATCTGTGTCATCTGTGAAATCTGTGGCTGCTTTTATAATTTTCTTTGTGTCCTTTGTGTCTTTGTGGTAAAAAGATATTAACAAATTTTTATGGTTTTGAGAAGGCTATTTACCATGAATTTTTTGAGTAAAATTCTTGATATTCTACTCCCGGCAAAATGTCTTTTATGCGGCGGGCTGCATGACAAAGGCATGGAGAATATTTGCCTCACCTGCATGGATAAAATACCCTTCATCAAAGAGCCGTCCTGTGCTAAGTGCGGAATTCCCTTTGAAATTCTATATTCCATCGAGGACAACCCCGATTACTTATGCGGCAGATGCAGGGCTGCCCCTCCGCTCTTTGACAGGGCGTTATCCGCATGCAGATATGATGATACAGTAAGGGAGATTGTATCAGCCTACAAATATCAAAATAAGCCATATATTGGGAAGGACCTGATTTCAATTGTATTTAGGTTTCTAAAAGATAAGATAGCAGAGCTCTCACCAGAGTTGATTGTCCCTGTCCCCCTTCATATAAAAAGACTAAAAGAGAGAGGTTACGACCAGTCTTACATACTGGCAGAAGGGGTCGGCAGAGAGCTCAACATACCGGTATCTTATAAAAATCTTACCAGAATACGATATACCACCCCGCAGGTAGAATTGAGCGGTAATGAAAGGCTGAAAAATGTAAAGGGGGCATTTTCAATAAAGGATGAGTTTGAAATAAAAGGGAAGGGAATACTCCTCATAGACGATGTGTTTACTACAGGTGCCACTATAAGAGAATGTGTAAAAGTAATCAGGGGTGCAGGGGCAGATAAGGTATATGTATTAACTGTTGCCAGGGCATAACTCACATTGCATTTTGTCTTGACTATATTGCTTCTGTAAGCAATAATTAGCACGGTCTATCTTACTTAGGCAGATAAGGCTGTAAGGAAACTATGAATATTAAAGAGCATCCGAATCATAAGATATACATTCAGATACTTCGTCAAATGTCGCCTGAAAAAAGGCTGCTTAAGGCATTTGAGTTGTCTGAATTTACCAGACAGCTTTTCATTCACGGATTACACAAAAGGTTCCCGAATCTTAGCGATGAGGAATTCAAAAAAATACTTTTAACCCGTTTGGATAAATGTCACAACAGGAACTATTAAAAAAGGTTATTCAATCGCTTGATCAGGCTGGAATCCAATATATGATAACAGGTTCTGTTGCGTCAAGCTTACAAGGTGAGCCGCGGTCTACACATGATATAGATATGGTCGTTGCTGTTCAGAAATCAGCAGCAAAGAGATTAGCCGAGGCTTTCCCTCCTCCCGGTTTTTATTTAGATGAAGATAGTATTCTTAATGCAATTAAGAGACAGAGTATGTTCAATCTAATTGATGTAAATGCCGGAGATAAGGTTGATTTCTGGATATTAACAGACGAGCCTTTTGACCGGCTGCGTTTTTCACGCAAAATTAGTGAAGAGTTTATGGGGCTAAAAATGAAAGTTTCAAGTCCAGAAGATACAATATTAGCCAAGCTGAGATGGGCAAAACTCTCCGGTGGAAGTGAGAAACAATTTACAGATGCCCTGCGGGTTTATGAGGTGCAGTATGGGAAATTAGATATAGATTATCTGGAACAGTGGGCAAAGAAATTAAAAGTTGAATCATTATGGAAACGGATATTGGACGAAGCGGAAACGGCATAATATTTCAAGAGTTATTAGAACAAATAAAAAAGATTAAGGAGAATGGAGAAAAGGGAGAAAAGTAGAAAAAATATTGGACACAGATAAACACAGAAAAATCAGGATAAAGATTTTAATTATGTTTATCTGTGTTCATCTGTGTAAATCTGTGTCCTGAATCTTTTTTATTCTTTTCTTATCCCCATCTCTCCCCTTTTCCCCTTTCTCCTTGTTTTTATAATTTCCTTTACATGGACATAAAGACAGCAAAACAACCGAAATTTATACGCAAGTAAGTGCAAAAAGCTTAACACAAGGACATAAACAAAGGTATAAAATATTTGACTAAATCTAATAAAGATGTATACTTTTGGAATAGAAGATTTTGAAACCACAGATAAAAGCTTTTAAAAATCTTTTTTACCTGCGTTCATCTGCGGTTGTTTTTATAGCTTTTCCGGTGGATTATAAAAACTTTTCATTACACCGCAATTTTTTATAGGGAGGTTTTTATGGCAATAAAGGTTGGTATAAACGGTTTTGGAAGGATAGGCAGAAATCTATTAAGGGCATCTCTGGATGCAAAGGAGATAGAGTTTGTTGCAGTTAATGATATAACCGATGCAAAGACCCTTGCCCATCTCCTTAAATACGATTCCATTCTCGGCAATCTGGACGCAGATATAAAGGCGCAGGATAATACAATATCTGTCAACGGCAAGCCTCTTAAGGTGCTGGCTGTATCAGACCCTTCCCAGCTTCCGTGGAAGGATTTAGGGGTTGATATAGTGGTGGAATCTACAGGAAGGTTTACGGAAAAGGATGGGGCGTCAAAACACCTGAGTGCAGGGGCAAAGAAGGTTATTATATCTGCACCGGCAAAAAATGAGGATATTACCGTTGTCCTCGGAGTAAATGAAAAATCTTATGACCCTAAAAAGCATCATGTGCTGTCAAATGCCTCGTGCACGACAAACTGTCTTGCACCGGTAGCAAAGGTTCTCCTAGAAAATTTCGGGATAAAGAGGGGGTTGATGACAACCATTCACTCTTACACAAATGATCAGAAGATACTCGATTTGCCGCATAAGGATTTAAGAAGGGCAAGGGCAGCGGCAATATCCATGATACCCACTACAACAGGCGCTGCAAAGGCTGTATCGCTGGTGCTTCCGCAGTTGAAGGGAAAACTTGACGGAATGGCAATAAGGGTTCCGACACCCAATGTCTCGGTAGTTGACCTTGTTGCCGAGCTTGAAAAGGATACTGCCTCCGAAGATGTGAATGCGGCTTTGAAAAAGGCGGCAGAGGGTGAGATGAAGGGTATCCTCCAGTATTGCGATGAGCCGTTGGTCTCGGTAGATTTTAACGGAAATTCGCATTCTTCAATTGTAGATGCCCTGTCAACGAAGGTGATAGAGAAAAGGATGGTGAAGGTTCTGGCATGGTATGACAACGAGTGGGGTTATTCATGCAGGGTGAGGGATTTGATTCTGTATATAGCGGAAAAGAATTAATTAAAGCCACAGAAGCACTGAGACACAGAGAAAAAACTAATATTTTTTGACACAGATTTATACTGATTATTTATGATTTTTATGGTTCTTTATTTCTGTGTTACCCCTGATTGCTTCTTTCAGGGGTTATCTGTGTCTTTCAGTGTCTATATTTTTTTGTCTTTCTCTCTGCCTCTGTGACCTCTGTGGCTAATTTTTTAAGGAATGTTTTTATGAAAAAGCTGACAATAGAAGATGTGGATTTAAAAGGCAAGAGGTGCTTCATTCGGGTTGACTTCAATGTCCCTGTAGACCAGTTCGGGAACATTACCGATGATACAAGGATAAAGGCAGCCCTTCCCACCATAAATTATGCCATTGACGGAGGGGCAAAGGTAATTCTCGCCTCTCACATGGGCAGACCCAAAGGTGTTGTAGCCCCCCAATTCAGCATGAATCTGGTTCTCAAAAGACTGATGCGGCTCCTCGGGAAAAATGTCATATTAGCTGAAGACTGCATAGGTGATGAGGTGAAAAAGCAGATAGATGATATGAAGCCCGGGGATGTAATGCTGCTTGAAAATTTGAGATTCCACAAAGAAGAAGAAAAGAACGACGATGCCTTTTCAAAAAGGCTTGCGGAATTGACAGATATATATATAAACGATGCCTTCGGGACGGCACACAGGGCTCACGCATCAACTCACGGCATTACAAAATATGTCCCTGTTGCAGCAGCAGGCTTTCTCATGAAAAAGGAGATACAGTATTTTGAAAAGGCAGTATCGAATCCAACGAGACCCTTTGTCGCTATCCTCGGAGGCTCAAAGGCATCGGGAAAGATTGGAGTTCTTAACAATCTATCCGACAAGGTAAATAAGGTAATAGTCGGCGGCGGGCTTTCTTTTACATTCTTGAAGGCGCTGGGCTACCATGTTGGAGGCTCGATGGTCGAGGATAACATGATAGAGGATGTAAAAAAGATAATGCAGAAGATGAAAGATAAGGGTGTTAAATTTTATCTGCCTGTGGATTTTGTCGTTGCCGAGAGGATGGATGTCAGGGCAGAGGCTAAAATTGTCCCTGCCCAGGAAATACCAAATAGCTGGGTCGCCCTCGATATAGGACCTGCAAGCTCGACCCTTTTTACAGAGGCGCTTCACAATGCCAAGACCATTATATGGAACGGTCCAATGGGTGTATTCGAGATGGATTCGTTCAGCAGAGGGACGATAGCCATGGTTCATGCTGTGGCAAACTCTTTTGCACTTACCATCGTAGGCGGCGGTGATACGGATGTTGCCGTTCATAAAGCAGGTGAATCGGATAAAATATCATACATCTCAACTGGCGGAGGCGCCTTCTTGGAATTACTGGAAGGCAAGGTACTCCCGGGCATCGAGGCGTTGACAGATAAGAAAGAGTAATGAAGAAAGGGTTCAAGGATTCAAGGGGTCAAGTGAAAAAAACTGAGACCTTGAACCCTCGACCCCTTGAACCCTGATTCTATATGCGTAAACCTCTTATTGCTGGAAACTGGAAGATGAACAATTCCATTGCAGAGTCGCTTGCTCTGGTGGAAAGGCTGAAGGTATTGCTAAAGGATTCATCCGGTGTGGAGATTCTTATTGCCCCGCCGTTTACTGCATTGGCTGTCGTAAGGGATGCCATCAGGGGTTCTAATATAAAGTTAGGGGCTCAAAATATCTTCTGGAAAGACAGCGGCGCTTACACAGGGGAGGTATCCCCTTTAATGATTAGAGATTTGGGCTGCGAGTATGTTATAATAGGACATTCGGAGAGAAGGGAATACTTTAAGGAATCCGATGAAGTCGTAAATAAAAAAATAGGCACGGCGCTTAGAAATAAGCTCAAGGCTATTGTTTGTGTCGGCGAGACTTTAAAGGAAAGAGAAGATAACAGGACTATGCAGGTAATCGAATCGCAGATAAAAAGAGGATTGGAAGGAATTTCAACCTCCGAGCTCCGAATAGTAATTGCCTATGAGCCTGTCTGGGCGATAGGGACGGGGAGAAACGCCACACCTGTTCAGGCCAATGAGGTGCATGCTTATATAAGGAGACTTTTGTCACAGATATTCAGCGAGGACATTGCATCGGGCATTAGGATATTATACGGCGGGAGCGTAAAGCCGTCTAACTCTGCCGAGCTTATGTCAGAAAAGGAGATAGACGGCGCTCTTGTAGGAGGGGCAAGTCTCGATGCTGATTCCTTTACACAGATAGTAAGATCGGCGTGTATGGTGTAAAATGAAGAGTTAAGAATGAAGAATTAAGAGTTAAATGAATCCTTTTTAAACTCTTCACTCTTAATTTTTAACTCTTAACTTTTTTTGGGGAGGATTAAATGACTACTGTATTAACTATTCTTCATGTATTGGTAGGATTGGCTTTAATATTGATTGTCCTTTTGCAGAGAGGGAAAGGGGCAAGTATGGGCGCAGCCTTTGGCGGGTCGAGTCAGACCCTGTTCGGCAGCCGCGGTCCCCAGAGTTTTTTGGGAAAACTTACGACCATAGTAGCGATAGTGTTTATGGTCACATCATTAAGTCTTGCCATATTGTCTTCCAAGAAGCCCACCGCAAGTCTTATCAAGAAGACTGATACTCATGAGACAAAACCTAACCAGAGCAAGAGTGTAAGTGCAAGTGAAAGTGAAAGTAAGAAACAATAGATTCCTTACACTTACACTTACACTTACTAATCGGGTTTTCCAAAGGCAGCCAGTTTTTTATCAGTGTCGTTGATTCTTCTGATGAGGGAATTTATTATCCTCAGGGCGATATCCGGGTAGTTTTCGATTGTCTCCTTGAGCTTTTCTCCCGGGAATACCTTTACAATGCTTTTCCCCTTTGCCCTGACAGTGGCAGCCCTTGGCTCGCCTGTGAGAGCGCTCATCTCGCCGAAATATTCAGCCGGCTGTGTAATCTCTCCTACAACCGTATCATTCTTTGAAATCATGAGTTGTCCCTGAATCAATTGATAGAAATTCTTATCCGTATTCCCTTCTTTTATAATGAGGTCTCCGTCATCAAATGAGAGCTCATCCGGGTTTAAGAGATAGGCAGGAAGCGCCTCTTTGGTTATAACTGTATTCTCGAGAGCCTGCTCTATTGTGGTGATTCCTTCCCTTACCTTGTTAAGGGCATCCATTCTCAGCGTAATCATACCTTCTTTTACAGCAATCTTTCTGAGCATATCTTCCGGCGCACGGGATACAATAGCCTTTTGGAGCTCATCCGTTACCTCCATAATCTCATAAACACCCACCCGTCCTTTATAGCCTGTCCCGTTACACTTAGGACACCCCTTCCCGTGCATAATCTTTCCGTGCAGCGACGGTATTTCATGTTCTGGAAATCCTGCCTCTATAAGCTCTTCTTTATTCAACTCGGCTACAGGCTGTTTACAGTTTGTGCAGATCCTTCTCAGGAGTCTCTGTGCCAATATCAAGTTTACTGCCGCTGCAACCATATAAGATGGAATACCTATATCAATTATACGCCCTATACTGGATGGTGCATCGTTGGTGTGAAGGGTTGTAAAGACGAGGTGGCCTGTCATAGCTGCCTTTATGCCTATCTCAGCGGTCTCCATATCTCTTGTCTCTCCCACAAGGATAATTTCAGGGTCCTGTCTTAAAAATGCCTTTAATGCGGCAGCATAAGTCATCCCTACCTCATTCCTTACGAGAACCTGATTGATGCCGGAGAAATTAAATTCTACAGGGTCTTCGGCAGTTAAAATCTTTACATCGGGTGTATTCAATTTGTTGATTGCCGAGTAAAGCGTGTTTGTCTTTCCGCTCCCTGTCGGCCCCGTGATAATAATCATACCCTGCGGACGCTCGATAGCCCTATTAAACTTAGAGAGGGCGTCCTGAGAAAAACCAAGTTTTGTAAAATCAAGCATCAGCGAATCTGGGTTAAGTATCCTCATTACGATAGATTCGCCCCAGAGTGTCGGGAGGACAGATACCCTGAAATCAATAGCCTTTGCGCCAAACTTCAATTTTATACGGCCGTCCTGCGGAACCCTTCTCTCTGCAATATTGAGATTGGACATGATCTTTATTCTTGAAATTATGGCATTTTTTATCTGTAGGGGCAGGTTCATGGATTTATAGAGCGCCCCGTCAAGCCTGTAGCGGACATAGAAGATTTTTTCAAAGGGTTCTATGTGAATATCGCTGACACCCAATTTAATAGCCTTTATCAATATCCCGTTCACCAGTTTTATGATGGGCGCGGCATTCGCCCCCATTTCTCCCTGTTTTTCGGCTTCTTTTCCCTCCTCTCCTTTATCTACCGAGATTTCTTCGGTTACCTCTGATACAAGGGAGCCGAAATCATCCACCTCTTGTAAAACTACCTTCTCCTCTGCCTCTCCACCGATTTTTTTAAAGAAACTGCTGTATTCCTCATCGCTTATCTTATAGTATTTTTTAAATGCGTCGGCTATCTCCTTTTCCTTTGATATGAATTGCTTTACGGAAAGCTTGGTCTTTATCTGTATGTCCTCAACCGCCCTTAGATTCGTGGGGTCGGACATGGCGATGGAGATGGTGCCGTCTGTTATGCTTAGTGGAAAGAGAAAATGCTCCTTTGCTGTTTCATAAGGGACAAGCTTTACGGCATCTTCGCTGATCTGCATTTCCGATATATGAGCAATGGGGAAATTTTGCTGACGGGCAAGAAAATTGATTATTGTATCTTCATCAACAAATCCGAGTGCGACGAGGATCTGCCCCAGCCTGCCGCCGCTCTTTTTCTGAACAGCCAGAACCTCATCGAGCTGAAACTTCGTAATCTGCCCGTCCTTCCTAAGCAGATCTCCGAGTTTTTCGGATTTGACCTCATCCCTGACTGTTTTTTTAAAGCTCGATTTTTTTTCTACTACCTCTGCCATAAATACCCCATTCAGCCGTGAAGATATTAAGATACCAAGAATTAATAAATTATTTCCTTTGTGTCTTTGTGGCTAACTAATCATATTCTTTATTATAAAACAAGGTGTTAATATGTCAAGCCTTGATTTCTCTTTTAATTGTGATATATTACATAAGAAATCTCAACCACAGAGGACACAGGCACGGAGACACAGAGAAAGAAAAAAAGATTAAAAAAGAGGCAAGATGCAAGAGGCAAGAAAAAAAATCTTGCTTCTGGCTTCTTACTTCTTGCTTCTTCTCTTTCTCTGTGACCTCTGTGGCAGAATAATTTATCTGGAGGATAACTATG
>JACQEW010000165.1 GCA_016200365.1 Nitrospinota bacterium | reverse complement strand
CTGCCTCCCTGAGATATTGGTGTTCCCCGTAATTTTCTCGTCAGTGTTACGAAGGTTGTGTCAAAGATGGGGATGCCTAAAATGAGGAGGGGGACTATTAATGTCGCTATCAGATTTGAAGCCTCCCTCCATGTCTTAAGTATTGTCAGGGATGCGAGGGTAAATCCGAGGAACATGCTGCCGCAGTCGCCCATGAATATCTTTGCAGGATTAAAATTGTAAACAAGAAAACCGATAGATGCCCCTGCCAATATAAAGGCTGAAAGGGCAATGCCGGTGTCGCCGTATTGAATCGAGAATATCCCGAAGGAAAGCGATACGATAGCCGCAATTCCTGCCGACAGACCATCCATATTGTCCAGCAGGTTAAAGGAGTTTGTTATGCCCACGAGCCAGAGGATAGTAAGAGGGATACTTACGACAGGATAGGGTATAATCTCTATAATTACACCCGATGCAATAAGGAGAGAGGCGATTATAATCTGTCCTACGAGTTTTATCTGGGGATTTAATGTTACGATATCATCAATAAGTCCGAGGATGAAGATAGCAGTAGCGCTAAGGAGAAGGGGCAGTTTATATTGGAAATCAGGCGTAAAAAGAATGGCAATAATCAGCCATGAAGCCCAGATAGCAATTCCGCCCAGAAGCGGCGTAGGCTTTTTATGCCACCTATCCCCTCTCACCTCTGCCACCTTTCCAAATCTTGTAGCCAGCACCTTTACGAATGGAGTCAATATCAAAGAGACTGTAAAGGAGGCAAGAGATACTAACAGGTATTTTGATATAGCCATAAAAATAACTGACAACTGACAACTGACAACTAATAACTGACAACTTTAGTTGTTAGTTGATTTTAGTTTCTTTTTGAATCCTCCTAATTGGTCTGCAATATTATCAATCCTTACAAAGATTTCATTAAATTCCTGTTCAGTTACAAATTTATTGTTTTTTAAAACATCAACTGCTGCTAATGTTTCATGTAACGAGCCTAACGAAATATCAAGATAGCGGTTAAGTTCTTTATCAGAGTTTTTTCCACTTCCTTCTGCTATATTCAAAATTACAGAAAAAGCTGATCTTATAAGTTGGCTTCCCAATTCAAAACGATACTCTTTAGGCAACTTTCTGACCAATTTTAAAATCAAAGAAAATAATTCTCGGCAATCTTTATAAACTTGCCATTCCAAAAATCTAAATTTCTTCATCTTTGTAGGTTGTAAAGTTGTAAGTTGTAAGTTATTAGGTTATAATTTTTATTGCCCTTTCCCTCGATACCCTTTGCGGTGGAAGCGGATTTTCATCTGTATAACCAACAGAGACAATGACAACAGGTCTTAGGTGATCAGGTATGCTGAGAATCTCCGCTACCTCATCTTCCCTGAAGGCGCCAACCCACACGCTGCCAAGCCCCTGTTCATGAGCAGCAAGCATCAGATTCTGTATGCTTACCGCAACATCCTGTATAGTATAAAGCTCCTTGCCCCTTGTTCCATACCTCTGGCTTATACGATAGTCACAGCAGCCAACCACTGATAGAGGAGCGGAGGCAATAAAACTCTGGTCAAGGGCAGCCCTGACAAGTCTTTTCTTTATATCGGCATTAAAGACGAAATAAAAATACCTCGATTGCAGATTGCCGGCACTGGGAGCCCATATTATTGCATCTATCAATTTTTCTATAACATCCTCTGGTATCTCTTTCTTTTTAAACTCCCTTATACTCCTCCTGCCTTTGATAATGTCCAGTAAAGCCATGAGTTAAAATAACTATAAATAATATTTCTATTCAATAAATTCCTTCTCAAACCGAAACTTCTCCATGGAGAGGCAGGCAGTGGGACACACATCGAGACAGAGCCCGCATCTGATGCATCTCTCCTCATCTATAAGCATATAAAATACATCAAGACTTTCTTTTCTCCCTCCGACAACAACATGGTCTTTTTTTGCAATCTTTATGCAGTCATATGGGCAGACATCCACGCAGTTTGCGCACAGGATGCAGTCTTTTTCATCTATCTGGATATTATGATTGCAAAGGTAGCATCTGTCCGCCTGCATCTGCCCTGTTTCCTTTTTATATCCTAAATCCACCTCCTTTTCCAATTTTGTCCTCTGTTCCTTCTTTAGCGAAGGTATCTCCTTTCTCGGTATTACATCATAGATATCCTGATTATTTGCCTTCCACTGTGTAATACTTCTTAAGCCCGCTTGTTTAAAGGCTGTCCGCAAAACCTTTTCCTTTATCCTCTCTCTCCCCGTCAAATAGAAGTCTATAGCCTGTGCAACCCTGTGCGCCTCCCCTATTGCGCTTATTATATTTTTTGGCCCCGATACAAAATCACCGCATGCAAATATCCCCTTTTCTTTAGTCATATATGAATTTTTGTCCACCACTGCCACCCCTTTTTCTGTCTTTATATTTAGCTCGGCTGGAAGGAGAAAGGGGTCGGGCTGCTGACTGACCGCTGGTATAATCCAGTCTGCCTTTATTTTAAATTCAGAAGCCTGTATTGGAACCGGTTTTTTTCTTCCATCAGGTCCTATCTCACCCAGTTTATTTTTTACACATTCTATTTCTGATACCTTCTCTCCATCCCTTGATATAACTTTAACTGGCGAGACCAGAAATTGGAATTCTACACCCTCTAAAGAAGTCTCCTTTAACTCCCTCTCATCCACCAGCATCTCATTCCTTGTTCTTCTATAGATAACGATTACCCTTTTTGCGCCAAGTCGAAGGGCGGTTCTTGAGCAGTCCATGGCAGTAAAACCTCCGCCAACTACCACAACAGCGCCACTTATTCCCTTCAGCCTCCCTGTATTTACCTGCATCATGAAATCAAGTCCTGATATTACCCCCTGATAATTCTCGCCAGGCATGTTTAATTTTACAGATACCATACACCCTGCTGTAATACATACTGCATCGTTTTTATCTTTAAGCTGCCGGAGAGTTGATTCCTTACCGATTCTGGTATTTAATTTAATATCCACACCCAGGTCAGTAATATCTTTTATCTCCTCTTGAACTAATGACCTGGGAAGCCTGAAGGCGGGAATACCGCTGTAAAGCATGCCTCCGGCTGTGGAGAAAGCCTCATAAACAGTTACCGTATGCCCCCGCAATGCAAGATCATTTGCTAAAGCCAGCCCCGCAGGACCTGCTCCAACAATGGCAATCTTTTTGCCTGTTTTTTTCTTTGCAGTCCGTAGTTTTATCTTTTCCTTCCCTTTATAATCGCCGCCTGTCCTCTTCAGCCAGCAGATAGATACGGGGTCTCCCATCCCTTCAAAACCATGTCTGCAGGCTGTTTCGCAGGGATGGGAGCAGACCCTCCCCAGCGTATGAGGGAAAACATTATCACTCCTGTTTATTAGATAGGATGCCTTAAAATCCCCTCTGGATATGGAGTCAAGATATTCAGGAACCCGGGTATTTGCAGGGCAGGCATACATACACGGTATATTCTGCTTATACCATTCAATATCCGGGTCGTTTGCATGAAACATATCCTTTGATTTACATCTCGTTTCTATTAGCTCCTTTGATTCAGCCTGTCCCTCTTTAACCCTTGCCAGAACCCGTATCCGCTTTTCCATAGTTATCCTCCAGATAAATTATTCTGCCACAGAGGACACAGAGAAATAAAATAATGGGACACAGATTTACACAGATGAACACAGATAAATGCAATTAAAATTCTTTATCCTGATTTTTCTGCGTTTATCTGTGTCCAATATTTTCTTTTTCCCCATTTCCCCTTAATCTTTTTCTTCTGTTTTCTTTGTGCTCTTTGTGTCTTTGTGGTGAGTTATTAATATTTAGACACATTTATCTCTTCCATCTTTCCT
>JACQEW010000164.1 GCA_016200365.1 Nitrospinota bacterium | reverse complement strand
GATACAAAAATGTCTGCTAATAGAAGATTGGTTTTAAAGACTACGCTTATTCATAAACAACCTGCAGCAAGGAGTATATTTGCTTATATAAAAAAGACTTGCTTTTTAACATAGAAGATGGACACAGATTAACACAGATTTCAATAGTTCGACAAGCTCACCATGCTGCACCCTGAGCCTGTCGAAGGGTTAATCTGCGGTAATCTGCGAACTCTGCGGATAAAGTATTTTGTATGAAATTGAATAAAAAAATCGCTCCTTTTATTTTCCTCATCGCCGCACTCGGCATCGGGGGATTTGTCTGGTTTAAGTGGCTGAACAATGATGGCAATCGAAGGATAATTATATCCGGCAACATAGAACTTACGGAGGTGAATATCGCCTTTAAGACCTCCGGCAAGCTAATCGAGATGTCTGTTAAAGAGGGGGATAGTGTAAAAAAAGGGATGGCGCTGGCGCGTCTTGACAGTGACCAACTGATTCACCAGCAAGACAGGGCAAAGGCGGTGTTATCTTCGTCTGAATCAAAACTCACACAGCTTCAAACAGCAATCAGATTCGACAAGGAAAATATTCAGGGGCAGATTGAGCAGCGCAAGGCTGAATTGAAACAGGCAGAATCAAAACTGCAGGAACTGCTGACAGGCTCAAGACTTCAGGAAATCGAGCAGGCGAAGGCAGCGGCAAATCGTGCAAGGATAGAATATGAATGGGCAAAAAGGGATTGGGAGCGGGCGCAGACTCTCCTTGAAAGCAAAAACATATCGGTTTCACAGTATGACCAGTTTAAGACGCGGTTTGAAAGTGCGGAGGCTTCGCTGAAACAGTCCGAGGAAAATCTGAAATTGGTAGTCGAAGGTCCCAGAAAAGAGAATATTGAAGAGGCACGGGCACAGGTTGACCGCGCAAAGGCGGGCTTGAGATTGGCGGAGGCATTGCGAATAGAGCTTCAAAGGAAAGAGCAGGAGATAAAAACCTATCAGGCTGAGATAGACCGCTCAAGGGCTGAGCTTTCACTCATTGATTCTCAACTCTCTGATACAGCAGCTATAAGTCCGATTGACGGGGTTGTTCTGGTCAAGGCAGCAGAAGCAGGAGAAGTGCTGTCATCAGGCACAACAGTGGTGGCGGTAGGAGACCTCAGCCATCCGTGGCTGAGGGGTTATATAGGAGAGCAGGATTTGGGTCGTGTAAAACTGGGCATGAAGGTGAGGGTAAAAACAGACTCATTTCCCGATAAGGTTTACTGGGGAAAACTTTCGTTCATATCTCCTGAAGCGGAGTTTACACCTAAGCAGATTCAAACCCAGGAGGAGCGGGTGAAGCTGGTATACCGAATTAAAATTGACATTGAAAATCCAAACCATGAATTGAAACTAAACATGCCCGCAGATGCGGAGATTATGATTAACGAGTAGAGCATAAAATACTTTAACCCCTCACCCTGCCCTCTCCCTTCAGTGGAGAGGATTAAGTTGAGGGGTGGTTTGTATCACTCACAATGTCCGTTATCATCAAAACCCACAACCTTACCCGCCGTTTCGGAGAATTGACAGCCGTTGATAATCTCAATCTTGAAGTATACAGCGGAGAGATTTTCGGGCTTGTCGGTCCTGACGGTGCGGGAAAGACAACTACACTGAGATTGCTCTGCGGTCTGCTCGACCCGACCGAAGGGGAGGCGTGGATTAACGACCATCATGTGGAAAAGGAGACGGAAAAGGTAAAAGACCGTATCGGCTACATGGCTCAGCGATTTGGTCTCTACACAGACCTGACAGTTGACGAGAATATGTTTTTTTATGCCGACCTTTTCGGCATACCCGATGCCGAAAGAAAGGAGCGGATGTCCAGCCTGCTGAAGATGACACGGATGGAGCCGTTTATAAAAAGACGGGCAGGGCAATTATCCGGCGGCATGAAACAGAAACTGGCGCTCATGTGCACCCTTCTGCACCGCCCCAAAATCCTTTTTTTGGACGAGCCTACGACAGGTGTTGACCCTCTATCCCGCCGCGATTTCTGGGTAATTCTGCATCAATTAGTTAAGGAGGGAGTAACAATCTTCATAACTACCGCTTACATGGATGAGGCGGAAAGATGTAATAGAGTCGGTTTTATGCGTCAGGGGAAGATGATTCACTGCAACCCTCCCGATGTAATGAAGAAGAAGATAGAGGAGTTCTGTTATGAAATACAATGCCCCGACCGCAGGGCAGCAAAGGAATTTTTACAGAGTCAGCCGGGTGTGCTGAGTGTCGAGCCATTTGGCTCTGCACTTCATCTCTTCCTTTCTCCTGCTGTAACTTCAGCTTTAACCCTTGAAGGTGCCATGAATAAAAAAGGACTCGGACATGCTGTATTCAAGCCAATCGAGCCTTCTCTGGAAGATGTTTTTATAGCGATGGCAAGGAAGGAACAAAAACCTGATTAATCCGCAGATTACGCAGATTACACAGATTAAAAACAATAAAAAATTAATTAACAGGGATGTACAGGATAAATAGGATATTTAAAAATCTTTTTATCTCTTTTATCCTGTTCATCCTGTCTATCCTTGTTAAAATATTTTAAAATCTGTGTAATCTGCGTAATCTGCGGATATATAATTTACCTATCATGAATACAAACATAGATGCTATTAAGGTAGAAAAGCTAATAAAGAAATTCGGGGACTTCCTTGCAGTTGACAACATCTCTTTTACTGTTCAGCAGGGTGAAATCTTCGGGTTTCTTGGACCTAACGGTGCAGGTAAATCCACTACTATTCGCATACTATGCGGGCTTCTCAATCCATCGGGGGGAGGGGCATGGGTCGGAGGCTGTGATGTCGCAGCAGAATCCGAGTCAATCAAGAAAAATATCGGATATATGTCACAAAAATTCTCGCTTTACGATGACCTGACAGTGGAAGAAAACATAGATTTCTTCAGCGGCATATACGGTGTCCCTGACATCCTCAGAGCCGAAAGAAAAGAATATTGCCTTCGTATGGCAAACATAAAGGAGCATAAGACCTCGATGACCAGAATCCTATCAGGCGGATGGAAGCAGCGTCTTGCTCTCGGCTGCGCCCTTCTGCACCAGCCGCAGATACTTTTCCTGGACGAGCCGACTTCAGGTGTTGACCCCATAGCCCGCCGCCACTTCTGGGAGCTTATTTATCAACTCTCCGAGGCAGGGCATACAATCTTTGTTACTACTCACTATATGGAAGAAGCCGAGTATTGTCATCGTCTGGCGCTTATGTATCGTGGAAAAATCATTGCCATGGGGACACCGCAGATTCTTAAGGAAAGATTGAATGCCCGCAGTATAGAAGATGTCTTTGTGTCAATGATAGAGGAAGAGGAACAAAAATCTGATTTAGCCACAAATTTACACGAATATTCACGAATTACCCAAATAGATGCAAGAAGCAAGAAACAAGAAGCAAGAAAAAAATCTTGTCTCTTGCCTCTAACTTCTTGCTTCTTATTTTAGTGTTAATTCGTGTTCATTCGTGGCTAATTTTATAATTTATGAACCTGCGGCGGACAAAGGCTGTTGCACGAAAAGAATTTTTGCACATCATACGAGACCCAAGGAGTCTTGCGATGGCTCTGGCAGTCCCGCTGGTAATGCTGCTGCTGTTCGGCTACGCCCTATCGCTCGATGTAGACCGCATCCCGACCCTTATCTATGATGCCGACCGCAGCCAGGAAAGCCGCAGGTTAATCGAGCGGTTTCACGGCTCCAGATATTTTGAGATTCTCGGCATGTCCGATGAGTATAAAACAATCGAGATGAAGATTGACAGGAACGAGTGTCTTATGGGGGTTGTTATCCCGAATGACTATTCCAAAAATATTTTATCAGGAAAAATTGCCGAGGTGCAGATTCTCATAGACGGAAGCGATTCCAATACCGCATCAATCGCCCTCGGTTATGCAGAATCTCTGCTTCAGATGTATTCAATCGAATTAAAATCTGAGTTTATAAACAGGAGAGGGGGAGGACGGCTTACACCCCCGATTGAAACACGGCTGAGGGTCTGGTATAACAGCGAATTAAAATCGAGGAACTATATCGTCCCGGGGCTGATTGCAGTTATTCTTATGATAATCACTGCCAATCTTACATCGCTGACAATTGCAAGAGAGTGGGAAACCGGGACAATGGAGCAGATTCTCTCTACGCCGTTAAGACCTAAAGAATTGGTGCTGGGAAAACTGACAGCCTTTTTCTGCCTTGGGCTGATTGATATGCTCATAACGATTGGTGCAGGGGTGATATTCTTTCATATTCCGCTGAGGGGAAGCATCTGCTTTCTATTTTTCACAGGCTGTATTTTTCTGTTCGGGGTTCTTTGTTGGGGAATTTTAATTTCAGCTATTGCCCGCTCGCAGTTACTGGCATACCAGATGGGAACAATAACCTCCTTTTTACCTGCCTTTTTGCTGTCGGGCTTTATTTACGCCATTGAAAATATGCCGGAGGTTATTCAGATTGTTACCCATATTGTCCCTGCACGTTACTTTATAACTATTCTGAAGGGAATATTTCTAAAGGGTGTCGGGATAAAGGTTCTTTGGCTTGAGACTGCGATGCTGATAGTCTTTGCGTGGCTCGTTTTTATTCTGGCAACACGAAAGGTCAAACAGAAACTTATGTAGATTTAGCCACAGACTTACACAGACTTAAAAAGGCACCAGGACACCAGTCACCAGTGCACCAAAAATATATTCTTTACTGGTGTCTGGTGCTCTGGTGCTCTGGTGCTCCTGTAACTTCAGTAAAAGGCTGTGGTTAATTTAATGATATGTGGAGACGAATCAGGGAAATTGTTAAGAAGGAGTTTTACCAGACATTAAGAGAGCCGCGGACACGGGTTATCCTGTTCCTGCCGCCGCTCATCCAGTTGATTATCTTCGGCTATGCAGTAAATCTCGATGTTGAGCAGAGCCGGATTGCATGGATGGATCTCGACCGCACACCGGAAAGCCGTAATCTTTTATCGGAGTTTGAAGGCTCTCATCATTTTAAGGTAATTGCCGTCCCGTCTTCTGAGGAAGATGTGCAGGATTTGCTGGATAATGGAGCGGTGCAGGCTGTCGTGCGCATACTACCCGGTTTTGACCGGGACATCCGACGCGGGAAAACAACATCGGTTCAGATTCTTATTGAAGGCACAAATTCAAATACCGCCTCGATTATCTCAAATTATGCAGCCCAAATTATTACCCGCTACTCAAACCGTATCCTCTCGGAACGGCAAAGAGCCGGATTTGGCGGATACGATACTCCATCTATATCAATTAAAAGCCGTGTATGGTTCAATCCCGACCTTTTGAGCAGAAACTATTTTGTCCCCGGAGTTGTCGTCAATATCATTACATTGATTACACTCATACTCACTGCAATGGCTATCGTTCGTGAAAAAGAGCTCGGCACAATGGAGCAGTTGATGGTTACCCCAATCAGACCCATTGAGTTAATACTTGGTAAAACCCTGCCATTTGCTATAATCGGACTAATTGATGTAATCCTCATAACATCGGCAGCGCTCTTAATCTTTCATATTCCCTTCAAAGGAAGCGGTATCCTCCTCTTGATATGCGCCATGCTCTTTATTTTAACGACACTTGGGGTAGGACTTTTCATCTCGACGATTTCAAATACGCAGCAGCAGGCGATGATGTCTTCTTTCTTCTTCTTCATGCCTGCCTTCATGCTCAGCGGCTTCGCTTTTCCAATACGCAACATGCCGACTATTGTCCAATACCTGACCTATCTTAACCCGGTGCGGTATTTTATCGAAATCGTCCGCGGCATCTTCCTGAAAGGGAGCGGTATTGATGTTCTCTGGCCACAGATGGCAGCGCTTTGTATATTGGGTGTATCTGTCCTCACTTTAAGCGCCCTGCGGTTTCATAAGAGGATGGATTAAACAAGTTCTCTGGGTTCTATTAATAACTTTACGCCTTCTATTATGTGTTTAACCCTCGATAGAGGCAATGTGCCAATCTTTTCGGCAAGGTCTGATTTATCAACTGTTATAACCTGCAATATGTTTACCACGCTGTCCTTTTTAAGTCCGCCCTCGCCTTTTTTAAGCAAGATATTTCCAGGCGCATTTGCCCTTTTAATGTTCGATGTTACCGCACAAACAACCACTGTGTTAATTCTGCTTTGATTGAAGACATTATTTTGCACGACAACATGAGGGTGTCTGTATCCCGGCTCCGAGCCTTGAGGGATACCTAAATTAATCCAGTAAATATCCCCTTGTTTAATATTCAATACCGCTCCTTTAAAATCTTATGGGCATAATATTTCTTGCCCTTTTGCCGTAAGGATGTCTCATCAGGTGTTTCAATATCCGAGTATGCCTCATTAATCTCATCTAACAGTCTTCTGGATTTTATTCTTTCAAGAAACTCCTTAACCGCAATAGTAAACAACTCGCTCCGGGAGTAATTATATTCTCTTGCTGCCTTTTCTGCTTTTTCAAATATTTCATCCGGGATAGATATAGCTGTTTTCATAATTTTAGTATGGCATAGGGTTATACTGTTGTCAATACCGTATAAAATTGATAATATGAATCTTAAATGGACTCCATTGCATTAATCATATTCCTTATCACTTATGCAGGTATTGCAATCGGGGAGGTTCCCGGGCTTGCCCTTGACAGGACAGGGATTGCGCTGTTAGGCGCCATCGAGATGATAGCAGCAGGCGTATTGTCCACACAGAATGCAATCTTATCAATTGATATATCCACCATACTGCTCCTCTACGGTCTCATGGTTATATCTTCACAGTTCAGGCTCGGCGGGTTTTATACATGGACTGCCTTAAAAATTACAAAGTTTATGGATAAACCCGATAAGTTCCTCTTTGTAATGATGGGTATAAGCGCAGTTTTTTCGGCTATTCTTGCAAATGATATAGTCTGCCTTGCCTTTACTCCTGTGCTGACCGTTTCCCTGCTGAAGGCAGGGCTTAACCCTATCCCATTTCTCATCGGACTTGCAGTATCCAGTAACATAGGCTCTGCAGCCACAATTATCGGAAACCCGCAAAATATGCTGATAGGTCAGTTAGGCAAACTCGATTTCGGGCATTTCTTTTTATGGTGCACACCGCCCTCCCTTCTTTCCCTCATAGCCTCATATTTTGTTATAAAGGCTGTTTACGGCGGCAGCTTCAAAGGGACTGTTTCTCCTGCCATTATTGAAAGACGGGCGTGGCAGCCATTTAATAAACATCAGAGCATAAAGGGCATAATAGCCACAGTTATCCTGATTATCCTTTTCTTTACGCCTATACCAAGGGAGATAAGCGCCATAAGCATTGCAGGGCTTCTGCTGTGCAGCAGGAGTATGCATACCCGGTCAATCCTGGGACTTGTAGACTGGCATCTGATTACACTATTCTGTGCATTGTTTATCGTAATAGGGGGGATAGAGAGTGTAAATCTGCCATTTACATTGGTTGAGTTCTTAAAGGGCAGTGGTATTGATATTCACAACCTCTATATCCTCACCATACTCTCTACCCTCTTGAGCAACATTGTCAGTAATGTCCCTGCAACAATGCTCCTTACAAAGTTTCTCGATCCTTCAAATCATATCCAGTGGTATGTCCTTGCACTCTCAAGCACTTATGCAGGCAATCTCATAACCATCGGTAGCATCGCAAACCTTATTACCTTTGAGCAGGCAAAGGAATTCGGGATTCATATAAGCTTCAAGGAGCATGCAAAGGCAGGGATACCTATAACAATCGCATCGTTGACTATTATTGTAATCTGGATAAAACTTCAGCAGTATATCTTCTAATCAATAAAGTGATGCAAATCACATCAATTTTGTGATATATATCAATTACAAAATATCAGGATGGTAGTATATAAGACATTCACAGAGCTTGTTGAGTTTTTCAACAAGCTCCATGGAGGTAATAAAAATGAAAAAACTATTAATTTATACCTATCTCGTTCCCATGCTCTGCGTGGGAATGCTCATTTCAGGTTTTACCTATTATAATGTAGAGCAAGGCTTTAGCCTTGCTAATGCAGAAGAAAGGAGCGTTACAGTAAAGCCAAAGGAAAAGAGAGACCTTTCGGTAGAGGCAAAGAAGGGGTTAGACACTGTATTGCTCAATACAAAATACTACGCTATTATTGTTGGCAACAACAACTATAAGCACCTGCCGAAACTAAAGACAGCCATAGCAGATGCAAAATCAGTGGATGAGATATTAAAGAATCAGTATGGTTTTCAGACAAAACTCCTCACTGATGCAACAAGAAAAGACATACTCTCTGCCATGAATGAATTTAGAAAAAGACTTGGAGAGAAAGACAGTCTTCTTATCTACTATGCAGGGCATGGAACTTTTGAGAAGGCAGCGAATAAGGCATACTGGCTGCCTGTGGATGCTCAGGTGGATGACAATACGGACTGGATTATAGTAGATGACATAACCTCAAACATAAAGATAATTGCTTCAAGGCATATACT
>JACQEW010000231.1 GCA_016200365.1 Nitrospinota bacterium | reverse complement strand
TGAGCCGCCCTTTTATAGTATTTTAGGGAATATGATGTAAATCATATTCATTATCGGACGATTAAACTATAAAAGGGTAAACCCTACAAGTATAGGAAGGAGGTGGAGAAAATGGCAGAGGTAAAGGAGAAAAAATCATCGTGGCAGCTTTTCTATGATGATATATTTCTTCTCTTTTTTTTAAGTGCGGCGGTAACGTTTATTTCCTATACAGTCTGGGGGCTTATGGAGATAGCCAATGTCCCAGTGTATAAACCATAAATTAGAATTTACGATTTACGATTTTAGATTTACGATTTTAAATTCCAAATCGTAAATTATAAATCATAAATTTAAAATTGGGGGGGAGTATGAGCATATCAGTTCCAGAGACTTACTGGTGGAAGCCTGTTGACAGGGAGGAAAAGATATGGGTTACAGTCGCCCTTATCTGGTGTATCTTTATCACCCTCATGATGCCGTACTGGCATTTTACAGGAAAGCAGAATCCGCCGTGGGAGACCTATAAGATAAAACCCGAGCAGTTTGAGAAGCTTGCCGCCGATTTTATTGCAAAGCATAAGGTTGGCGAAGATAATGGTATTCCTGTAGTCGAGCCGCCTCCAGGAGGTGATGCATTCCTTGTTGCAAGCACATGGAAATTTGAGCCTGTTCTCAAGCTTCAGAAGGGACAGACCTACAGGCTGCATGTATCGTCGTTGGATTATCAGCATGGATTATCCATATTTCCGATTAACATGAACTTTATGATCCTTCCCGATTATGATTATGTGCTGACAATTACCCCTACAGAATCAGGCGACTATCGCATTATGTGCAATGAATTTTGTGGGATAGGTCATCACAACATGGTCGGAAAGATTACTGTTACATAACGGGGAGGGGGTAAAAAAATGAATACAAGTTTCAGAACATGTTCCGTAACGGGACTTAAAATCCATTCAGAGGCGGAGAAATTAATCAAGATTAATGCCGTAACCTCTGTGGTCTTCCTGCTGGTCGGGGGTCTTATGGCGATACTTATTGCCATGACCCGCTGGCCTGCGGTTCACTTGCTTCCGGAAGACCTCTTTTACAGATTTCTTACACTTCATGCAATAGCAATGCTGGTTGCGTGGATTATTTTCATGGAGATGGCGATACTCTATTTTACATCTGCCGTCTTGCTTAACTCAAGACTTGCTGTTCCTAAGGTTGCGTGGCTTGCCTATATATTGATGATAGGGGGCGCGGGTATTGTTGCAGTAACGATTCTGCTTGGCAAGGCGGATGTCATGTTTACATCATATCCGCCGCTTCAGGCTGACCCCATGTATTACCTCGGTGTTATCCTCTTTGCAGTTGGCGCTATTCTGGGATGCTGCGTATTTTTTGCAACCCTCATTGTCGCAAAGAGCGAAAAGACTTATGAAGGGTCGCTTCCCCTCGTAACATTTGGCGCTGCGGCAGCCGCGATAATTGCAATCATAACCCTTGCCCACGGCGCAATCATCTATGTCCCTACATGGTTATGGTCGCTGGGGATTATTCAGCATATAGATGCACCTACCTATAGGTTGATATTCTGGGGTTTCGGACATTCATCACAGCAGATAAATGTATGTGCAATGATAGCAGTATGGTATCTCCTTGGAACCCTTACAGTTGGGTCTAAACCTATAAGCCAGAAGCTTTGCAGAACTGCCTTTGTGCTTTACATCCTGTTTATTGATATTGCATCAGAGCATCACCTCCTTGTTGACCCCGGTTTGAGTCCAGCACATAAGTCTTGGAATACAGGTTATTTTATGCACCTCGCAGTTTTGGCAAGTATGATTCATGCCTTTGCAGTCCCTGCGTCTGTAGAGGTTGCCTTGAGAAAGAAGGGGTATACAAAGGGGCTCTTTGAATGGCTTAAAGGGGCGCCGTGGGGAAATCCTGCATTCTCCTCTCTTGTTTTTTCTATGGTCGGCTTTGGATTTTTGGGAGGAATTACAGGCATTACCTTCGGCACAGAGCAGCTTAGCATCATATCCCATAACACATGGAGGATAACAGGTCATTTTCATGGGACAGTAGTTGCAGGAACAACTATGGCATTTATGGGTTTGACTTATTATGTCATACCGCTCATATTCAGAAGGGAGTATGTAGCGCCTAAACTGGCATCGGCACAGCCGTATCTGTTCGGCATAGGGATGTTTTTAGTTTCCTTTTCAATGATGTTTGTCGGCGGGTTTGGGGTTCCGAGGAGGCACTGGGATATAACCTTTACAGATGCCATCTTCAAGGTGTCATTTAATCCTGTAGTGGATATTGGAATGGCTGTCTTCGGTATAGGTGCAATCCTTGCGGTTGTCGGCGGCGCTATATTTTGTTTACAGGCAGTCGCTACACTTTTGATGGGAAGAAAGCTTGCATGAGATAAAAAAAGTGCAAGTGTAAAGTGTAAGTGTAAGTAAGAAGCTAATTCTCACTTGCACTTGCACTTACACTGGAAAGAAGGAGGTGATAATATGGCAGGAAATGAAAACGAAAATCATGCACCTGGCTCATTTGTATTGATCTGGATATTTTTTGCAACGATGGTCTTACTTTACTTCCTTAACTGGAAATATCTTTCGGGTGTATGGCATGTCGGAACGGGGAATTAGCAGAAAATATTTTTAGCCACGGACAGACACGGACTTAAAATTGTTTAATTGCTCCATTGCTTCATTGTTACATTGTTAAATAACAATGAAACCATGAAACAATGAGACAATGAGTATATTTACACTCTCGTTCCTACGCTCCGCGTGGGAATGTGTTACCACGCAGAGCGTGGTAACAAGAAGTCTGTGAAAGTCTGTGGCTAAATAGGTTTTATACATGAGCATGACTCATATAAAAACATATCTATCCCTTTTCAAGCTCGGTATAGCGGCGCTGGTAGCTTTCAGCGCCGTTACTACTGCGGTAGCGATGGTAGGCGGCATCTCTATTGGCAAGCTTGTTATATTAGCCGTTGCTACAACCCTGTCATCCGCAGGTGCGGGGGCGTTAAATCACTTCTTTGACAGGGATATAGACAGGATTATGGAAAGGACAAATACCCGGCCCATCCCTTCAGGCAGCATAAAGAATCCATCCGCAGTATTCTGGACAGGACTATTTCTCGTCATCTCCTCTATGATAATTTCCTCTATTGCGCTTAATTTTATAGTGGCGCTTCATCTCTTCTTCGGAGCCTTTGTATATGTGGTAGTGTATACATTGTGGCTCAAGAGGAGGAGCAGGTGGAATATAGTTATAGGCGGGCTTTCCGGCAGCTTTGCAGTCCTGGCAGGGGGTGCATCTGCGACCCCTGAATTGTGTCTGCCCCCGGTATTAATCGCCGTTATCATGTTCCTGTGGACACCGTCCCATTTCTGGAGTTTTGCCATTGTGAGAAAGGATGAATATAAGAAGGCAGGGGTTCCAATGATGCCTGTTGTAGTAGGGAATGTTAAGACTGCGGTATATGTCCTTCTTAATACAGTGCTTCTTGTAATAGCATCTATACTGCCGTATTGGTTCGGTCACCTCGGTGTTTTATATCTGACGATTGCCGTTATTTCAGGTGTGTATTTTCTTGCCAGAAATATAGAGATGATTTATAATCCGGTCAAAGAGGTGGCATGGAAGAATTTTAAGGCTTCAATGGTCTATATGTCCTTTATCCTCGCCGCCATATTAATGGATGCCAGTATTTGAACCCCGTTAGATATTTGCCTATATAAAGAAGATAAATCTGTTTATATGCTATTATCTAACGGGGTGAACACGAATTACACGAACATACTAATGCCACAAATAGAGGCAAGATGCAAGAAGCAAGAAGTCAGATGGAGGAGGCAAGATTTTTCTCTTGCTTCTTGTTTTTTGTATCTTACTTCTTGCTTCTTATTTTCGTGTAATTTGTCCATTCGAGTCATTCGTGTTCAGGTCTTTGCTTTCTTCCTTTTGCTCTTTTCCCTCGTAGTTATCTCCACTGCCAACGCCTCTTTTTTTGAATCCGGTTTCAATAAGCTCTATGAGTTGAAGGCGTTAAAGATGGCTAACGACTCGATCGGCAGGAAGGTGAGCAGCCATACCTTGATGGATCAGGACGGCAGGAGATTTCAATTGGATGAATTGACAGGCAGTCCGTTAATCGTGAGCTTTATTTATACAGGGTGTCCCCATATATGCCCGACGATTACATCCAATCTGTCAGAAGCAGTTAAAAAGGCAAATGAGCGGTATGGGAAAAAATTCAATGTGCTTACAATAGGATTTGATATTGAGAATGATACGGCTTTAAGTTTGAAAAATTATGGGGAGGGTTTTGTCGCCGATTTTAACCAGTGGCGGTTTGCGACATCGGATAAAGAGACAATCGAGAAAATGACGAAGGAATTCGGATTTTATTATAAAAAGAAGGGGAACAGCTTTGAGCATCTTAATATAGTAACCCTCCTGGATATAAAGGGCAATGTGCATACCCATGTATACGGCATGGAATTTGAGCCTGAAAAGATTATTTCCCCCCTGGAGGAGATATGGGCTGGTAAAAAAGGGCAGACAAAATTCAGCCAGCTCTTTGATAAGCTGAAGCTCCTCTGCTCTGTCTATGACCCTGCTACTAAAAAATATAGAATAGACTATAATCTTATACTTGTATTAGGTATTCAATTTATATTAATTATGGGAACTTTAATTTTCTTTACAAGAAATTTGATATACTCATTATGGATGAGATGCTATAATATTTTAAGCCGTGGATGGATACGGATAACATCCCTTAATCAGAAGAATTTATCCGTGAACATCCGCAACTGATTTATGCGAAGACCCAAAATTTTAAATGGAAAGGAGGGAAAACAATGAGAAGATTTATTGTGCTTGGTAGTGTAGCGTTTTTTGTATCTGCGCTGTTTATAAGCGCAGGCTGCAAGCAGCAGGTAAATAAACCTCCAAAGGCACCGGAGGCAAAAACAGCGCCGGCAGCGCCCCAGCCGGCAGCAGAGCAGCCAGCACCTGCAGCAGGGCAAGCGGCACCGGCAGCAGAGCAGTCAGCACCTGCAGCAGAGCAAGCGGCGCCTGCTGGTGAACAGCAGGCATCAGCCGGACAGTCCGCACCTGCCGCAGAACACCAGCATCCAGCGGGTCATTAAGCTTTTTATATTACAGTGGCGGGGTGCGTTATAGAGACGCACCCCGGTTAATATGAGGAAAACAAGTCTTGCCCTTACGGCAGTTGAGTGCTATAGTTATCATCACTTGGGCAATGGAGTTTGCCATTAATTGTCCCTGCTGATTCAGGGGCTGATAACTCCTACTCTTTTAATACAGAGGGTAGGAGTTTTTTTTTGCCCGGAAATAAGGAGGCTGCCGTGAAGGCGGATTTTATTCCATTGGTTGTAGGATTATTGGTTTTTGTCTCGAGTCTTGTTTCTTTGAGGTTTGGGTTATCCGTAGCCATTATCGAAATTCTTATTGGGGCAATTGCCGGAGGTCTTGGTCTCGAGCCCGAGGATTGGATGCTCTATCTATCGAGTTTTGGCGGTATTGTCTTGACCTTTCTGGCAGGGACCGAGATTGATACAAGACTGATGAAGGAAAAATTTAAAGAGAGCTTTTCAATTGGAACATTCTCCTTTTTGATTCCCTTTATCGGGGTTTTTCTTTATGCCTATTATATTACTGGCTGGAGCTTGCAGGCATCTCTGATTGCAGGCACTGCCCTGTCTACAACATCCCTTGCGGTTGTATATTCTGTTCTGGTAGAAACCAATTTATCTAAAACGGAGATTGGCAAATTGATTATGGCATCTACTTTTGTAACAGATATGGGAGTTGCCCTTGCAATGAGTATCATGTTTATCAAGCCTACACTCTATACGGTTATCTTCATTGTGGTTTCTATCCTTATAATATTTCTTGCAGTAAGATTTTCCCATTATGTCTTTGATAATCCGGGGCTGAAAAATAAGGTGATCGAGCCTGAAATTAAATATATATTCTTGCTCCTGCTCATTTTTATGTATTTTGCAAATTTAGGCGAGGGGCATGCGGTATTGCCGGCTTTTGTATTGGGATTATTGATGTCAAGGCATTTTACCGAGACATCGGAGACAAGGGTGGTAAGGAATAGGCTCCGAACCGTTGCCTATGCAATTATTACCCCCATGTTTTTTATCGTTGGAGGATTGAAGATTTCATTATCCCTGATTGTTTCTGCTATCGGTTTGTTTGGCATCCTCTTTGCGATAAAAATCATTACCAAATTTATCGGTGTTTATTTTCTTGCAAAAAAGTATATTCCGCATGGGAGCATGTATACTACCCTGTTAATGAGTACCGGATTAACCTTTGGAACGATAGCAAGCGTATTCGGCTTAAATTCAGGTTTTATAAATCAGGTGCAGTATTCTGTTCTGATTGGGGTAGTTGTAGCAAGTGCGGTAATCCCAACATTTATAGCCCAGAAATGGTTTATGCCTGTCCATTCGGAAGATATAGTTGACCTCGATGGCGAGGAAAAATAGCAGAACTTTTGGGTCTTTCGTATTTTAGTTGAAATAGATATTTAACCACAGAGGCACAGAGGCACAGAGAAGAATGAAACAATAATGAGTTTTACTTCAGGCTTATAATAGATTGAATTTATTGATCTTTCTCTTTTAAAGATTTTTTCTTAATTTTAATTTATCTCTGTGTCTCCGTGTCTCTGTGGTTATTTTACGGTTTTCAACTTTTTTACGAATGAACCAAATTTTATAAAAGAAATAGTCGTAACTACTAAGGCATTCCCCATAAACTTGCAAGTCCAACTAATTTATTTTCGTAAATGTTTTTTAAATTAGCATATTCCTTATCCCATTTCTCATCATAATCTTCCAT
>JACQEW010000230.1 GCA_016200365.1 Nitrospinota bacterium | reverse complement strand
CGTTTTCAATCATGCCATTTATCACGGCATCGGCAGCCTTCTGAAACCTCTCAGCAGAAGTAAAGACATAAGACTCGTTCAGTTCGTTCCTCTCTTTTGTCTTTGCATTGGGAAGCCTTAATATCCTGCCTATCAGTTGTTCAACCGAGATACTTGAACCGATATTAAATACTGAGGCAAGAACATAGGCAAAAGAACAGTCCCAACCTTCTTTGATTGCGTCACGGGTGATGATATAACGGATATTACAGAGGGGCGAAAATAGGTCAATATCCCCTATGTCATCCTGCTTTCCTGTCTTAATTGCAATGTGGTCTTCTGATATTTTCAACTCATGTATCAGATACTCTTTAATCTGCTGGACATGGATTTTCCTATCGCTCTCTTTTTCCTGCTCTGCCTGAATAAGCACAATTGGCCGTATATATTCCCCGGTTGCCTTCTCCTGTTCTCGTGCAGTCTTTTCAAGGTCATCTCTTTTCTTTTTGGCAGATTGAAGCGTAGTCTCCCAATGTGTTTCATTTTTGAGATTTATGGGGAGTTTTACCATCTGTTCTCTTTTAAGTTCGTATGCCGGGATTTCTATAAGCACATTGCTTTTATCAGGCAGCGGCGTTGCCGTAAATTCAAGAACAAAGCAGGGGTTCATCTGCGTTATCAAATCAAGAGACAGCCATGTCTTTGCATTATGCCCCTCGTCAATGATAATCAGAGGGTTGTTCATTCTTATAACTTCAAAAAGGGATTTTGTTGTTTTCTCTTTTTCTTCTGCTTCAAGACCTTCAAAGTGCTGCATGAGACCGCCGTTATCTTCATAAGCCTTTAATCCCTCTGTATCCTCTCTCTTAAATGCTGCAAGGGTTGAGACTATTATGCAGACATTATCTTTTATGTCAGAGATTCGGACAGAAAGAGCCTCTTTGTTGTCCAGCACAACCACTTTATTGTCAAAATATTCATCTATCGCATATCTGTAAGGGTGCATTTTATCTTTCAATGAATTAAGAGTTTGCGTTCTGATAGTATCCGATGGCACAAACCACACAACCAGTCCTTTATAATCCTTTTCAAGAAGGTAATGGTCATAAATCTTTCCAAGACTGTGGCTTGCAAGCAGTGTCTTGCCTCCGCCTGTAGGGACTTTAATGCAGACAAATGGAATATTCGGCATATCTTCGGAAAGGATATGATACGGTTTTTCGGTAATCTCAATAAATGCGGATTTGGCAGGATTTTTTGCAGGGCTTTCTTTTGCAGATTTGAGATAGTCCTCAAGCCTGTCTATGACAGTCTTCTGATAATCCTTAAGCTCCATATTGCCATGATAGGTTCTAAATAGATTACCCATTAAAAACCCCTTACCTCATAAGGTATCTGCTTAAATGTTATTTTCATTTCAGCAAGTGTATCTGAATCCAAAGTGCAGTTGTCTGCATAAACAATCTTTTCCTTATCTGCTTTTTTTAGTTTTGAGGCAGTCTTTTCATTGAGTATGTTTTCTTTCCCTTCTTTGTAGATGAGGTAATACTCTGTTCCGTTCCTCTCCCCGATAAAATAATTCACACCCCCCTTGTCCCCCCTTAATAAGGGGGGAATGGAGAGGGGTAGGTCAAGTTTTGTCTCTGAAAAGAATATATATCTTGCAAGGTCTGTATATGTAATATCGTCATTGATAAGCCCGTGGGCATCAAAAAGCTCTGTGTCAAGGTTCATAAACTGAAATCCGCCTCCGAGACCCTCAACCTTCACATCCTCGCCCTTGCTGTTTTTGTAAGTGTAGCCTTTGACAACCCTCTTAACCCTTTCAGCAGTAACCTTTTTTGCAATATCATTCTCCATCTCAACAAGTATAAACTTTCTGTTGCCGCCGTCTTCTTTATTCAATTCAAGCACAGCATGGGCGGTTGTGCCTGAACCGGCAAAGGAGTCAAGGATAATGGAGTCTTTGTCAGAAGAAATTGTAATAAGATGACTAATTAACTCTATCGGTTTTGGATTATCAAAAAGTTCAGGTTGTCCAAAAATCATCTCATTAACCATTTTAGCAGTGCTGTCTGTTGTGCCATGTTGGTCTAATAGGTTTGGCTGTGCCGAAAAAGTATCTTTATCTTCAAAATCATAAATTTTAAGTTTTACTATTCCGTTATCAATAATAAAACGTTTTTTCTTTTCCAATTCTTTTGCCGTATCTTCACCAATTTGCCATCTTTTTCCTTCCCTCGGTTTAACACCAATGATAGGGAAAAGCATGGACTTTCTTTCATAAGAACCAGCGTGCTTTTTTTCAATTATAGTTAATCTATATCTACCTTCCTTATCTTCATAAGGATATTCCCTCGTTTCTTTTAATCTAATGCGTTGTTTGATTTTAGACTCACCAGTTCGCCCATAACACAAAACATAATCTGTTAAAGAACTGACTTGAACACCAGTAACATTTGTTGATGTTGATTTTTTCTTCCAAATAAAAGTTGCAATGAGATTCCCTTCCCCAAATACCTCATCCATCAACATTCTCAAGTGATGAACCTCGTTATCGTCTATGCTCACAAAGATAATCCCGTTATTAGCAAGCAACTCCCTCAGCAGTTTCAATCTCGGATACATCATGCAGAGCCATTTGTCGTGACGGCTCAGGTCTTCGCCTTCACTGCCAACAACCCTGCCGAGCCATTTTTTCATTTCAGGGGAATTTACCTTGTCATTATAAATCCAGTTTTCATTGCCGGTATTATAAGGCGGGTCTATGTAGATGCACTTGACCTTGTTGTAGTAATAAGGCAGGAGGGCTTTCAACGCCTCAAGGTTATCGCCCTTGATAATCAGGTTTTCACTCTCGCCAACAGACAGAGAATGAACCCTCTTTAAAAGCCTGAAAGGGACTTCCTTGTCGTGGTTTATGACTTGCTTTTTTCCTATCCAATCAAGTATCGGCATGTCAGTTTTTTGAAAAGTAGAAGAAAAGATGAAAGATTAGAATTTCCTTTGAGTTCTCGCAAGTATGTATTGATTTATAAGAATCAGGAAAATCCAACACAGGCTTATCAATAAATTTTGAACAATGAAATTGCTTAATCTTGTTTATAAGTTTTTGCGGAATGCCGGCATTAAGCGTAAAACCTATCATTCCTGCTTCGCTTTCTTTTTCAGCATACGCCAAAGAGATAAAACGATGGAGACCATCGTTTAAATATTTATCTTCATCAGATGATAGTTTTTTGCATTCAAAAGTGAAATCTCCAATTCCTGCGATAAAGAAAACTATATCGGGCTTTTTTCTTTTATCAGGGTCCCAACTTTCAGGAATAATCCTGATTGTTGCGTTTTCCAGTTCTGTCTTAATTAAGCTGCAATTATCCTGCATATCAATAATAAATTCATCTCGCATCGCATTTTCATTAAACGAAGCGACAGTTGGCGTGTTTTTTACTCTGTTGTAGGAATCAATCAAGGACAGGATACAGAGGTTTTTAATTTCACGGCTTGTTTTATATCTGCTGTTATTTTTTACGAGTTCTTTTCCAACCATGCTTTTTATTCTCTCGGCAGTTGTTTGAGCCACTCCCCTATCTCCTCATTGGCATCTTTTATAGCCTCTGTCTCTGTCCAGTCTTTAAACTGATTGCTTTTAATAATAACAAAACTGTCCTGATTATAAAGTTTGACCTTATCCTGTCTTAATATGTTTGCCTTCTGTGAGTTGTCCAGTCGCATTTTAGTAACAGCAATAAACTCTTTAATGTCTGATGGGCTGCTCAACAATTCAACTTCCTCTTTTCTGTCTTTTATGTCAGCCAAAACAAACAAAATGCCCACACCTACGGAGTTAGAAATATAGACCTTTGCATTCAAATATCTGTCTTTCTTTAAAATAAAACTGAAAACATTGCGGAAACGGTTTGCATACTTTTGTAAATCTTCAAGCTTCACAAAAGCATTTCTCCCAATTCTATAACGGAGAGCGAAGAAATCCCTGACTCGTTGTTTTTCAAATTCTTTGAGATGATAAATATTGAAGATTATTTCGTCTATCTCTTCTATTATTTTTGGATCAGCATGCCCTGCTTCCAAGACGCTCTCGGTTAGTTTTTTAAGTTTATTTTTATATGCAAGAGGAATATCATTTTCTAAAGGAATGGGGATGTCTTCTATCTCATGTTTATGGAGCATATTCCATGTGCCTTTGCCTATCTGTGCAGAATTCAAGTGAAGAAAGTAGCTAATTAAATATGAGTTATAAAACGAAAGCATGAGACGATAATCATAATCAAAAAGTAATCCAAGTAAATTGTCTTTAAACCTGCATCCTGTATCATCAAATGCTGCTTTAAGCTTCATATCTTTTTCAATATATCTTTTAATCAATAATTTTTGATTTAAAAACTCTCCTGTATCAACATTGCATCCGCTGCACGATCTTCTAATCTTTATCCCCTCTGGCGGGGTCTTTTTTATCTGCTCTTTTTTTAATACAAAATCGCTTACACAATCTATATCAGCATAGTCGGCATTCTTTAAAATAAACTTATATTTATTTGAATCAGTCGGTTGAAAACCTATCAAACCTGTAATCCTGCTTTCTTTTTGTGCCTCTAACTTTTTTATCAGACGATAATCTTCCATATCACCAATAGCCAAAATACGCCATAATCGGTCATCATCAAAAAACACATACTGCGAAACCTCTTTAATTTCGCTGCTTTTTATTGTAATAATCTTGAGGAATTTAGACAGCGTATCAAGAGATGGAGTTATATATTCTATAAGGCTGTCCGATTCTTTTACCTTCTTTTTAAAAATAACTGCAACAGCCGGCTCGCCGGCTCCTATTTCTAAATCCTCTATTTTTCGTTTCTTGAATAGAATAGAATTGCACTGTGTTAGTTCATAAACAGTTTTAATCGTATAGTCGTTTAACATTTGCTGCCTGAAAGGCTTTGCCTGTCCCATCAGCAGGTTAGAGTTGTTGAACACAATGCCTGCAACTGCATGATTACTCATCAAATCTTCAGCTTTTAAAGTAAAATATTGGGAACTTTGGTAATCATTTACAGCAGATTGTTTTTCATTGGAAAGTTTCATCTCTTCGCCGCTTTGCACCCCATTAAAGGGGTTCACGCTCCACGGCGGATTGCCTACAACAACATCAAAGACTTGAAACCTTTTACCATCTTCATTGACAAAGTTTAGTTCATCAAAAAGGGTATCATTACACAGGATATTTTTACCGAATAATTTCGGAAATTTTATCTTATCATTTTTAATTGATTGTCTTACCTTATTGGGTTCTTCTCCTTCAAGCAGTGTCAAATAAAGGCTAAAAATTGATATTCTTGTGGCAACAGGGTCTTTATCTACCCCGAAAATGCAATCCTTCAATAATTTTTTCTTTTCCTCAAAGTCTTCACGGCAAGTGTTTTTATGAATTAGTTTCTGAAAGGCTTTGACAAGAAAAATGCCCGAACCACATGCAAAATCAAGGCAAGTGGGTTTCGGATGTTTTCGCAATACAGGCGCAAGCGTCTCGCTTAAAACGAGGTCAACAAGATTTGACGGGGTATAATAAATACCATTTTTTTTCTGGTCAGTGGTTTTTAGAAAGGCTTCATAGATATTGCTCAATAATTCAACAGGTATGATGTCAAATTTATAAGGGAAGAATGTTGCCTGCCTGTTTCTGTAGTCCGTTGTAAAAAAAGTGGAGAGTTTGCCCAATGTATCTTTAGATAATTCTTGTTGTGTAAAAACTGTCTTATCATCAAAGATGTCACCGTTCAAAGATTTATTTACTTCGCCAAATTTATTTATAAGTTTTTGGCTGTCCTGACTCTTTAAAATCTTTATGAGTGCATGGGGAACAAGGAATCCTCTGTCTTCCAGAAATTTTAAGAACAGGCATCGTTCAATAAGAATGTATTTCTTTTCCGGCGATAATGTTGAACTAAGGTCTTCTTTAAGTTTAGTAAGGTTTAACAATAAATCGTCGTCAACGCTTCTCTTTTTCCGCTCTTTTATAGTCTCTCTAATAAAATCCCAGAAAAAGCCAAAATCAATATTTTCTTTAAGCAGGGGTTTTAACTTTTCCGGCTCAAATCCCGGTGTGTTGACACCATAACTAAAATCTGCCAACTTACAAGCAAAATGGTTATCAGGGAGGGGTTTGTATTTTGACGCACAGAGCAAAGTTTGATTGTCTGATACAACAACAAATACCTCTGTCCTATTTTCATTCCATATATTTTTATGAAGATTGGCAATCTCTTTATTCAGCGCTGATTCTGAGAGGTATTTAAAATAAATAGCGGCTGCGCCTATTTTGCTCTCATAGGCAACATCAACGCCGATTTTAGATAGATAGGGGGAATCAATAAAATCTTTTTGAGGATTAAAGCCGAGACGACTCAGGAATGCTTTCAGTTTTTCCGAGTTTTGGCTTATCATAGTTTTATCTTATAGCGTAATTTTACTCAAAATTATATAAAAATTTTCAATCTATCCTTTCAGTTGTTGCAACAAAACAATCCTACACATTCATACTCTCCAAAATTGAGACAACGCAGTATGCTGCATGATAACCTGTTGTCTGGTTAAGCCCTGGGCTGCTGCTGGCTTATGCAGTGGAGCGTGCCGAGGCCGTAAACCAAATCGGAGCAGTTTATCCCAACAATTTTGCGCTCTGGAAATTGCTGTTGGATAATGTCCAATGCCTTGACGTCGTTTTTATGTCCGAAGACCGGAACCAGCACGGCCGTATTGCCGATATAAAAATTCGCATAGCTCGCAGGGAGCGCCCCTTCCGCATCACTGACGGCTCCGGGCATGGGCAGTTTTATCACATTCAACCTGTTGCCGTTTTGATCTTTTGCGTGGAGCAGTATTTCATAATTTTCATGGAGTATCGGATAATTTATGTCATTCCGGTTTTCTTGGTATGCGCACAGCACGGTTGTGGGATTTACGAACCGCGCGATGTCGTCTATGTGTCCATCCGTGTCGTCTCCTTCGATGCCGTTTTTCAGCCAGATGATGTGCGATACGCCGAGATATTCCCGGAGATATTCTTCTATCTCAGATTTATTCAAGAGAGGATTTCTGTTTTTATTGAGCAGGCACTGCTCGGTGGTCAGGAGCGTCCCTTTCCCGTTCACAT
>JACQEW010000229.1 GCA_016200365.1 Nitrospinota bacterium | reverse complement strand
TGCATCGGCAGAGCCTTTGATAAGTTTAAGGTGTGCTATATTCCTCAAATATCCAACCTCTTCGCTTACAGTCCCATCCCTATCTATAAATACTGCAATGTGTTTATTTGATTTCATGGGGTGACTTAAAAGACAGACCGTTACTCTACATCCACATAGATTGTCTTTTGCATGTCAAAGCGGGTGGCGGTAATTGCTACAGTCCCAGTCTTTACACTTGTGAGGGTGATAGTAAAATAATAGGTAGTCCAGCTTTCTGTGCATGTGGTTGAGGTTGAGCCTTTTATGGTTGCCGATGAAGATGTCGCCGAAATCGTTCCATAGGTATTTATCGTATATGCCACACTTATAGTCGTATCTGTTCCTGTAGTATTACATTGATATTTACCTTTATCACCTCTTAAAGCAGTAGTAAGGTTACCATCTGGGTCAGTATATGTTCCTGTATTATAAATTGTTGTAGTTATAGTAGCAGTCTCCCCCACACCAATTTTGCTCTTACTGCTCGTGATGTCCAGGGCATTACCCTGATAAGAAGGACTTCCGGAAGTGCTGGGACCTGTAATCTTATCTGCCTTACTCGAGCCGCAGTTTATTCCTACGGCTGACAGGGCAATCAGAAATATCAGTGATAATGCTATTTTTACCTTCATCGCCTTCTCCATAAATTAGGCTGCCTTCGGCAGCAACACATCGTAGGGCAGGGCTTTAGCCCTGCATAAACAAGCAAGCCTGAAGGCTTGCCCTACATTGAAATTCCTTGTACATTTAATTAGTGTGTCAAAACCTTTCTTATCAATTCATTGGATATATCGCTGCGAAGTTCAACAGAACCTATACCCTTCATTAATACAAATCTGATCTTTTCTTCCTTTACCTTTTTGTCTAAATAGAGAGAATTTATTATTGCATCCACAAATCCCCCCCTTCCCCCCTTTGACCTCCCCTTTATCCCCTCCTTTTGAAGGAGGGGAAGGGGAGGTCGTAAAGGGGGGTGAGGGGGGATTTCCGTTGGCAAACCTGCAATTGTAATCAGATTGACCACCCTTTTGTAATCTTCACTACTGCATAATCCCAATTTTAAAGACAGCCGTGCGGCATACACCATGCCAATGGCAACTGCCTCGCCATGCCTGTATTTTTTATAACCTGTCAGCGACTCAAGTGCATGTCCTATGGTATGACCGAAATTCAATATCGCCCTTAAACCAGACTCCTTTTCGTCTTTTGACACTACATCCGCCTTTATCTCACAAGACCTTTTTATTGAGTATATCAAAACATCTTCATTAAGATTAATCAATCTTTCTATATTATTTTCCAGAAACTCAAAGAAATCGCCGTCCCTGATAATCCCATATTTTATAATCTCTGCCGCACCGCATAAAATCTCCTCTTTTGGCAGCGTATTAAGAGTTTCTATATCAATAAACACTGCCTTTGGCTGGTAAAAGGCACCTATAAGATTTTTCCCCTTTGGGTGATTCACCGCTGTCTTCCCGCCGATACTGCTATCTACCTGTGCCAGTAATGTCGTAGGGGCTTGTATATACGGCACCCCTCTCAAATATGTGGCTGCAACAAATCCTGTTATATCTCCTATAACCCCGCCCCCCAGAGCAATCAGCGGCGACTCCCTCTCCATTTTTATGGCGATTAACCTGTCATAAATCTTAACGGCAGTTTCTAATGTCTTATATCCTTCGCCGTCAGGAATCTCTATGAAATGAACTTTAAACCCTTCTTCCTTTAGAGAATTTTCTAAGAGATTACCATAAAGACCCCTGATTAGAGGATTTGTAATTATAACTGCTTTTCTGCCTACCCCCCCACTTACCCCCCCTTTGTAAGGGGGGGAGAAAAGGGAGGGTAGTTTATTTCCGCATTCAAGGAGGAGTCCCCTATCAATATAGATTGAATAACTCCTCTCCCCAAGCCCTACATTTACAACCTCCATAATACAGTATGCAGTAAGTAGTAAGGAGTAAGCAGTAAACAGAAGGTAATAAATCAGTTTTTCTGCATACTGCTTACTGCCTACTGCCTACTGTCTTTTATATCCTTACTATCTTAGGCGTAATAAATATCAGCAATTCTTCCCCATCATCCTTATCGATTTGCTTTTTAAATAACCAGCCTAATATAGGTATCTTCATAAACCACGGAACTCCTGCTACACTTTCAGTTTTTGTTGTCTTGTAAAGCCCCCCGATAACAGTTGTATCTCCATCCTTTACTAATAGTTCAGTATTTGCCTTCTTTTTTATGATACTCGGTGTCCCTTGAACCTGATTTGCAAAATCAGCCTCATTCTTTGTGGCTACTATCTTCATGGATACATAGTTATCAGGTGTTATGCGGGGTGTTACTACGAGACTTATAGTTGCATCTGCAAACTGAATCGATGTCCCTGCCGAGGATGTAGTGGGATAGGGTATGCTTCTGCCGCTTTCAATAACAGCCTCTTTGTTATCCATTGCAGTTATCTTTGGCGTTGAAAGTATCCTTGCCTTACCCGTAGACTCTAATGCCGATAAACGGAGGTCAAGCTGAGTCGCACCTGTTACGCTCCCGAGTGTCGCACTTATTGCGCCTCCGGTTCCGGAGCCAACAGCAGCAGGGAGGCTCACCGCTGTACCTGTTGTGCTTGTTGTGCCGAGAGAGGTTCCTGTAATACCAACTGTATTCGGGAAATTAGCATCTGTTGTCATATTAAATTTCCCGCCCCACTCTATTCCCAATTCCTTTGAATAGTTTCTGTTGACCTCTACAATCCTCGCCTCTATAAGCACCTGCGGCGTCCGTTTATCAAGTTTTTCAATGAGGGATTTCATGTCTGCTATCTTTCTCTTTGTATCTTTTACTATAATGGTATTAGTTCTGACATCTATGGTAATATCCCCACGCTTGCTTTTTATCTTTTCGAGGTTCTTCGTCAAATCTCCTGCCGTTGAATAGCTTATAGAGAAAATTTCTGTTGCAAGCTCCTCTGCCTCTTCTTCAACTACCTTGCTCTCTACAACCGCTTTTTTTGCCTCCATAAAGGCTTTTCGCTCTTCTGCTATTTTTACAGCAGGCGCAATTCTTATAATATTCCCCTCTCTTATCATGTCGAGCTTGTTTGTCTTTAATATGACATCCAGAGCCTGGTCCCACGGGATATTGATTAACCTCATGGTAATTTTTCCCTGCACATCATCTGAAGTTATTACATTCAAATTGCTGACATCTGCTATCAATCTTAGGATATCAATTATATCCGCCTTCTGAAGATCCAGAGATATCTTCTTGCCTTCGTATTTTTTCTCGCTTACAACAGCATCTACAGCCGCCTCTTTTAGATTTGCTCCGCTCACTACAGGTATTTTCGTTTCACCTTTCAATGCAGCCCCAGGCGGCTCTATATCAAGTATTATATTAGTTCCTTCTCTGGATATGTTATATGAAGAAAGCTCTGTAAGCTCTGCTACTACCCTGACTATAGGCATCGGATCGTTTTTATACTGAAAAGAGCTTACCTTTTTTACAAAGGCTGAAATCTGCGATGTATCTAATGCCTTCTGTCCCTCAGGAGATATTCTGGCATTTTCTATCTCTATGGAAAGCCTTTTTAAGTCTTCTCTCTTTATTAAGGTAAATCTCGGCTCCCCGCCCTCTGTCTTCACACTTATCCTTGTTTTATTGTCATCGAGCTTCTGGACAGCCACATCGCTTACAGCAGTTATCGGCTCTGTGCCGGAGGAATGCTTTTTCTCTTCAGGATTTTTTAGAGCGACTATAAGCCTGTTGGCTGCCGGTTTTGATATCTCGTGCGAGACAGGTGTATTCAGCCCGATTTCAACCCTTGAGGTATTGCTCTGCTGAAAATAGTGTAATGTGATTGTCCCGACAGCCCCTTTTTCAACCTGAATCGGACCCTTTACATCGCCTGTATCCATATTGGACAAGTCTATGACAAATCTTAACGGGTCGTTCAGCTTAAAGGCTGTGTATTGCAGCGGGTCGGTTGCCTCAATATTGAGATTGACCTTATCCGGCAGGGGTTCTGCATATATCTTCGTAAGGGACGGTTTTCTTGCCGGTTCTTCTGCTTTGGTCTGGGCAGGCTTTGACTCAACTGCTTTGGCAGGAGGAGGACTGGCTATCTTTTTTGGAGTAGCACAACCGGAGGAAGAAAGTATGCAGTAGGCAGTAAGCAGTAAGCAGTAAGCAATATATAGTTTTTTTCTGCCTCTTGCCTCTTGTCTCTTGCATTTTGCATTTTGCATTTTGCATTTTGCATTTTGCATTTTTCCCTACTCCTCCTTCTTTAATTTTAATTCAACGGTCTTTATCTTTATTTTCTTATCCACATCCATATACTTCTCTTCGATTATAATAGCATCTTTGGTAATATCCTTGACGGCTCCCCTGTTTTTCCCTATATATATGCCCTTTTTTATCGTATAACCCTTGCCGTCAGGCGCCTCAACCATTGCATAATTACCAATATCACCCCATATTATTGCCACAATCTTTATCGAAGAGAGGTCAAACTCCTGCAATGGGGTAAAGGGAATATTTTCTATTTCTTTTTTTAACTTCTCTTTCTCCTTTTCCTCCTCCCTTTTATCTTCAATCCTTTTCTTTTCTTCTTCAAGCTTCAACTGCTCCTTTTTCCCAAGTATAAGAGACCTGAAAGGGTCTATCTTGTCAGCCTGGCTATAAACATATTCGTCTTCACCTTTTAATTCAGCCTGTTCCTGCTTCTTTTCTGCCGAGGCGGTAATCTGTCCTATTGTTACGGAATCAATTATCCTTTGTGCAGTTACCTCATGAATATCGCTTGCCTGATAAACGATAAATATCGTCCATATCTTTTGTCCCTCTACAACAGTAAGATTCTTCGCCGTCCCCGGCACTCCATCTAACTTTAAAGTAGCCGTCATCAATAATCCTTCCCTTCCCGATACAATGATTGACTTTTTTGCATGCTGAAACTCGGAAACACCCTTAAATCCCGACGCATTTGCAACACTGCCCTCATAAGCCCCGTTGAGGTCGATTTTATAAATATTTTTTGCTACATCGGCAGCAGCCAATAACTCAAAGTTTCCGCCCCTGCTGTATTTATAACTTTCAAATTTTTCATACTTCATAGCATCTCCGGGAGCCAAAATACCCGATACAGGCTCAAGCCGGCCCGGCAAATCCAAATAAAGGTCGGAGCTGCCAAGCTGGTATCTTTTCCAATCCGATTCAGGGGGCTTTTTAGGAGAGGGAGTAAAAATTTTCTCCGCCACTTTCTCTCCTGCCTCTCTGCCAATAACTCTAAAGACTTCATTGATAATACCCTTGCATCCGACAGAAAAGATACTTATAAAGATAATAACATAAACAAGGTTATTAAAAAAAACTTTTTTCATCTGAAAATACCTTATCCACAGATTTCACAGATTTTCACAGATTAGAAAGATTAAGGTTTTGAAATCTGTCTAATCTGTGGATTGTTTTCATACCCCTGCCATTATATCTCATTTCTTTTCTACCTTCTTCTCAGGGGCTTTTTCTACAGATGTTTTCTCGATATACCTGAATGTGGTAGCAGAACATTCCATATCCGCAACAGTCCTCCCCTTCTCTTCCTTTACGCCGCCTATCTTTATATTTGAAATTGTGACGATTCTCGGCATCTTGCTAACCTTATCGAAGAACTCAAGGGTATTGTGAAAACTGCCGTTGATTTTAATCTGAACAGGGACTTCGGCATAAAAATCCTTAGGACTTTCCCCCCCAGGCTTAAAGGTAAGAATATCCAGTCCCGACTGCATTGCAAGGTTCGAAATATTCGTTAGGAGAGATGGTATCTCTTTTTCCTCCGGCAGTTGGGTTTTTGCAACCGATAGGTCTACATCCAGCTTTTCTATCTCCTTTTCAAGCACAGGCAGCCTCTTTGCAACCTTCTCGTTTTTTGCTATCTCCTGCTGCAGTGCAGACAATTCTCCATTCAATTTTGCAATCTCCTCTGTCTTTCCGCTATAGCTCAAAAAATAATAGCCTGTAAAAATAAGAATCTGAATGACGCAGATTACAATCCACCTCTGGTAAGAGGGGAAGCCTGCAATCTTATCAAGGGGTATCTTTTCT
>JACQEW010000183.1 GCA_016200365.1 Nitrospinota bacterium | reverse complement strand
CCGGTGAGCCAATTCGAAGACAGGATGTAAGGAACGATGAAAGGTTTCTCTATTATAAAGGGACGATACCGGATATCGGCTCCTTTATGTCCATGCCATTAAAACTAAGCAATGAAAAGGTAATAGGGGTTTTAAATATACACAGAAAAGAGATTAATGCCTTTAGAGAAAGGGATAAGATATTTTTTAATGTTGTAGCATCCAATGTAGCAACCGCCATAGAAAGGGCGAGGATTTATGAAAAGACAAAAAAAGAATCCATGTTCGATGACCTGACATCGCTCCATACGAGAAGGTATTTTCTCGAAAGCACTAATCAGGAATACAGCAAGGCGGAAAGATATGGGGAGTTCTTCTCGATAATTATAATAGATGTTGACCATTTTAAATATTTTAACGATACCTACGGGCACCCATTGGGAGATGAGGTTCTTAAAAGCTTAGCCTCTGTCTTAAAAGCCAATGTCAGACATGGTGATGTTGTCAGCAGATACGGAGGCGAGGAATTCGCAATACTCATGCCGGGAACCGATAAAGACGGGGCAGCATTGAGTGCAGAAAAACTCAGAACCGTCGTAGAAAAAGAGCTTATCATGGGGGTTGGAGGCGGCAATGTGGAGAGAGTAACTATAACAGGGGGCATAGCAAGTTATCCCGAAGATGGGAAAACGATAGAGGAGATAATTGTCGTAGCAGATAGACATCTCTATATTGGCAAAGAGACCGGCCGCAACAGAATAATCAGCACAACATTAAACGATGGATTACCTGCCTTAGATGAAAAGAGAGTGCAGAATCGTTACAGGGCTGTGATAAAGATTACCAAAGGCACGAATCAGGTTCAATCCATCGAGATTAAAGTGGGTGATAGGGACTGGAAGATGTGCACTATAAGGGACATCGGCAAAATGGGATTTAAAGGTGAATTGGAATTTGAGGCAAAAATTGATGATACTTATCCCTGCAAAATAGTTCTGGATTCCGAAGTCCGCATACCCGATTTTTTTTCTATCCTTTTCGCTTATGCAAAAAAGATTCATCGCAACCGCTACCAGATTGGCGCACAGATAACAGATGGGCATAATATCTGGGACAGGCTTTTTACCCTGCTGACCCATTGAGGTCTGGCAATCTTTTCATAATCTCCTCTGGAGAAAACAGAAAATAGGGATAATCCCTCCTCTGAATTGCCTCTATCTCCTGCTGCTGCTTCGTTAATACCTTTATTTTTTCCTCAATTTCATTTACAGCAGGTTTGATTTTTTGATATAGCATCTCGTTAATTTCCCTTAGCCGTATCGAAATCTCCTTTTTATGAATATAATCCTCCTTGAGTAATGATATGAGGTATTCCTTTTTTTTAATCAAATCCCCCCATCCCCCCTTTTCTAAAGGGGGGGTAAAGGGGATTACATACCTCTCAGGATTATATCTCATGTCCCTTAAACTTCTCTCCAGCTTTTTAATTAAATCAGGGCTAAAGCCCTGAGCTACCGGCAAGGGAATAGCTGGATACAGTGTAAGGGATGCGGTTATAAAATCAGGCGGTTCAACTTTATAAAAATCCCGTATTATCCCATCTGTTATCCTGTCGTATTTGGCTCCGCCGACACCATGTATAAATACATCCGATACAAACATCCTGTTAAAAAGGGTGAGGGTTATTGCCCTCGGTCTTATCTTTATTTTATTCTTTTTAATGATCTCTATTGCTTTCTCTGTTTCGCCATTTTTAAAACTTATTTCTACCCCTCCCTGCTTAAAACCCTCAATAAATACATTTGAGGGCAGGCTTGCAGGGACAGGCTTTTCAAAGCAGATTGTGGTTACACCATCCTTATATTCAACGAATATCCTCCCCCTTGCAGGCGGAAAATTGAAATGCCAAAAGGGCAACTCAAGCCTTTTATTATCTACACTTAAATCAGGAAAGGGGTTTACAGGATACCGCAATTTATGCCCCTTTCTATATTGTCCAAGATGGTAATTATAAACCAAAACAAAACTTTCAGCCTCCCTGACTATTGATATGAAAAAGGCAATAAATTCGTCTGTATTACATATTTTTGATAAAGGTATTTCTAAATATTGCGAGCCAATCTCCTCTTCATATTTTCTCCTGATAAATGTCATGAAATCCGACAATCCCCCCTCACCACCCTTTTTAACCTCCCCTTCCCCTCCTTCAGAAGGAGGGGAAAAAGGGGAGGTTAAAGGGGGGAAGGGGGGATTACCTACCTTCTTTACAAATTCTGAAAAGTTTTCATAGAGATTTTTTAATTGATGATGGGATAAGTCTTCGTCAATTCCTTTAATGAATGACCTGAATGTTTCCCATGAGGGTGCTGGAGATAATTCATAGGGTATTGGAGATGGATTTGATAGAAAGGTTTCTCTGTTTATCTTGTTGCCATTGTTATATGTAGGAATATTGACTGTTATCTCTTTAAAGTTGTCAGTATCAACAATAAGATTTATGGCAGTAATATTTTCTTCTCTCCCCACTTTATTTAAGAGAAGATTCTTAACCAGTATTCCGGGATGATAAAAAATAGGTTGGTGACCTGTCAGAATAATAGTATCTGCAACCTTCCCCTTCCCCCCTTTATTAAGTGGGGGGGGTATCGCCAAGGCAGAGGTATATTGCTGTGATAATCTTAAAACCTTCTCTCTAACCCTTTTTCTGAAGTAATGGACATTGAGTTCATCAATATAAAAATTATAGGCTTTAAATCTTTCTTTATTCGATTTTATTAATTGAGGAATTAATGCAGGTGGTGGTATACATAGAAACTCGCCATTCTTTTCAGGAATCTTGAAAGACATATTAACGAGGGACGAAGGATGAAGGACGAGAGACGATTCGTCCATCGTCCCTCGTCTCTCGTCCCTCGTCTATAATCACTCCCCTTATACTCTCAAGCCCTATCTCCTCCTTACAGAAAAAGGGCTCGCCATATTCCCTGCCGATAAGCATGCCCCAGTGTCTTCCCATATCCATGAGCCTTTGTTTAACTCTCTCCTCCCTCCTCTGCTCATGGAATTGGGATTTATAGCTCAAAACAGTCTCTATCTTCTTATCCATATAAGGGCTTATGTCTACTATAAAAGAGGGTTTTATCTGCATCTTGAGGTGGGTGCAAAAATAATAAAAGACCTTCTGTGGATAAAAGGGGTCGCCCTTCATTTCAGTCCTTGTAAGTTTTGCCGTAAAGCGGGCCGCATCACTTAAAACAGATGCCTCCACATGGTCGGGATGGGCGTCTATCCAGTATGGCACGAAGAGTATTCGCGGCTTAAAATTTCTTATCACCTCGGCTATCTTTATCCTGCCTTCGGGCGTGTCTTTAAGGTATCTATTAGGGAGGTCAAGGGTTATTCTTTCATTAACAGATAGCAGCTCCTTTGCCCTGATACTTTCATCTATCCTTTTTTCGTGACTCCCTACCGGTGTCGGCTCTCCATCGGTAATATCGAGGATTCCCACGCTATAGCTGTCCGATTTAAAATTTAATATGGTCCCGCCCATTCCTATTTCAACATCATCGGGATGTGCGCCTATGCAGAGAATGTCTAACATAAGTTTCAAGCTGCAAGTTTCAAGTTACAAGACTTGCATCTTGAATCTTGAATCTTGCAACCTCTATTTCAATAATCTTCTTATAATAAGCCAGTCTCTTTTCCGGATCATCCATTTCCTTGCCAAAGCTCCTGTCCATGTTCTTGTATATCCTCTCGATAGGATATTCCTTAACATTCAAGTTATTACGCCATGCCTGAATCCAGAACTGGAGGGGCATTCCGTATCCCCATTCGGTAAGCTTTAATTTTTTTAGAGAATCTACCCTGTATACCTTGAATCCGCAAAAGGAATCGGTCAGATTGTAACCTGTAACCCGATTTATGATCTTTGTTATCTGTTCATTTATATATTTTCTATCCTGCGGAGGCGGATTATTCGATGGAAAGTCTTTCAGATAACGACTGCCAGAGACAACATCAAATCCTTTTATTTCCTCAAGGAATTTCGAGATAAGGTGAGGCTCATGCTGCTCATCACAATCCATTGTTACTGTATATTCATAGCCCTGTGATATGGCAAAATCAAATCCGTCAATAAGGGACTTTCCATAGCCCTGATTCTCGGAATGAGTTAATAAGTTCAGGAGTTGAGGAGTTGAGGAGTTAACTCCATAACCCCTGAACTCCTTAACTCTTAAACTCCTTATTATTTTAAGGGAGTTATCCGTCGAGCCGTCGTTTATAACCAATATATCAGAATCGCTATTCTCTCTGACCTTTTTTAAAACCTTTTCTATATATTGATTTTCATTATATACTGGGATTATGATGAGATTACCCACAAAACCAAGAACCTGATTTTTAACGCAAAGTCGCAAAGGTCGCAAAGAAAAGAAAGGAGAAAGGGGAAGATGAACACTGAAGTTGAGTAGTCAAAGAGTTGAGTGGTTGAGTTGTTTAACTACTCAACCACTTAACCACTCAACTACTTAACTTATTGTATATCTGTGTCAATCCGTATCATCCGTGTCATCCGTGTTCTATACCTAAAAATTCAAAAACTCCTTTTTCTCCTTTGTTAAAACTTTGTTCAGGTCTAATACGATAAGGAGCTTATCCTCCAATTTTCCTACCCCTTTAATATATTCTGTTTCAATATTTGTAGCTGTTGCAGGCGGAGGTTCAATGAGCCTCTCGGGGATACGGATCACTTCAGATACTGCATCTACAATAAACCCCATCACCCCTACATCTATCTTGACTATAACTATCCTCGTTTCTTTCGTAGGCTCTATCTCCTTTATTCCAAACCTCTCTCTCAGCGAAATAATAGGAACTACTTTCCCCCTTAAATTAACAACCCCTTTAACAAAATCAGGGGTTCTGGGAACCATGGTAATCTCATGCATCCTGATAATCTCCTGAACCTGTATTATGTCTATTCCATAAAATTCCCTATCAAGCTTGAACCCCACCATCTGAACGGTCTTTTCTATCCCCTTATCATCTTCCTTTTCTTCCTTTACCATGATTGCCTTTGGCTCATGAACAACCCTGCCCTGTTCTTTATTCTCTTCTACAGGTTTCTGTGCCGTAATAGCGGCTTCTGCAACAGCTTGCTCAACGGCAGGCTTTATTTCTGCAGGAGTTTCAAATGGCTCAGGAGCAGGCTTGACAATCTCGGCATGCAGAATCTGCGGTCCTTTTTGGGCAGCAGCTTGTTCCACCCCTTTAATCTCCTCTCTCTCTACAGATTTTTTCTTTCTTTTAGGCACACCCCATATACTGTCCAATTCTTCTTCCAGAGGATTTCTTCCAAGAACATCCTCATCTTTAGATAAGTCTATCTTCTCCAATCTTCATCACCTCCCTTGCAAGCTCCTCCATCATCACGGCTCCCGGTGATTTTGGGGCAAATTCAAAAATAGTCTTCCCAAAGCTCTGAGCCTGATCTATCTTTACATCGAATTTAATAATGGTATTCGACACCCTGTTGCCAAAATATTTCCTCATCTTTTCCAGTATGATATTAGCCATATTGGTATTTCTGTAAAATGTAGGCACTACCATAGTAATATCCAGGTCGTTTTTACCGAAATTTCTCCTTACGGTCTTCACAGTATCAACTATCTCTGCACACCCATCGAGGGCGAGATAGGTCAGCGATACAGGTATGACAACCTCATTCACTGCGAGGAGTATATTTACAGTAAGCAGCCCCAGAGAAGGCGGACAATCAACCAAAACATAATCGTATTCATTCAATTCTGCCAATTTCTTTGTCAGCTTCAGATGTCTGTCCTCATGATCCGCTACATTTATGACAAAATCCGTGAGCAGTTTATTCGACGGAACTATATCCAGATTTTCTATGCCGGTTTTTCTAATTGTCTCTTTTAATCTTACATCTTCATTTACCAGCACATCAAATATCGTATTATCTATCCTCCTCACATCTATCCCAAGCGATTTTCCAATATGACCCTGCGGGTCCATGTCAAGTATTAGAACCTTTTTACCCTGCATGGCTATATATGCGCCGATATTGATGGTAAGCGTAGTCTTCCCGCTCCCCCCTTTTTCATTTACAAAGGAAATTTTCCTCATGTAAAAATTAGAACACGAATTACACGAATATGCAAATGACACGAATAGATTCAAGAGGCAAGAAGCAAGAAAAAAATCTTGCCTCCTGCCTCTGACTTCTTGCTTCTTATCTTCGTGTTAATTCGTAAAATTCGTGTCATTCGTGTTCAGGTTTTTATCCTATGCCTTTGTCAGCAGCTTTCTCTCTTCAGTCGAGAATATCTTATTGAGGTCCAATAGTATAAGGAGTCTGTCATCCAATTTACCGACCCCTTTTATATATTCGGCTTCTATGCCTGCCACAATCGGAGGAGGAGGCTCGATGGTATCGGCAGGAAGCCTTAATACTTCAGATACTGCATCTACTATCAGTCCTACCACTTTGCCGTCCATATCTACTACGATAATTCTTGTCTCTTTGGTTGTTTTACGCTCTTCCAGATTAAATCTCTTTCGCAAATCAACTATCGGTATCACCTTGCCTCTCAAATTTATTACACCCTCTACAAAGGGCGGTGATTTTGGAACCCTTGTAATCTCCGCCATCCTGTTTATCTCCTGAACCTTTAAAATATCTACTGCAAATTCCTCATTTCCGATATTAAAACTGACCAACTGAAGCAAATCCATTGAACTGCCCTTCTCCTTATCAGCCATAAAAATTCCCTCCTATAAATTCAGTTAAGAGTGAAGAGTGAAGAGTTAAAAATTAAGGAGTTCCTTTAATTCTTAATTCTCAATTCTTAATTCTTAACTTTTAACTTTCTACACCATATTTATTATCTCTCCTGCTATCTGAGAGAGCGGGGTTATTTTATCTGCAAGACCGTTTTCAACTATTGCCCTCGGCATGCCGTATACAACACAGGACGATTCATCCTCCGCTATAGTCCTGCCGTTAGCCGCCTTTATCGCCCTTATTCCCTCGAGACCGTCGTGTCCCATTCCTGTAAGTATCACCCCTATACAACTGCCTGGAAAGACTCTCGCTACAGAGAGCATCGTTTGGTCTACAGAAGGACGATGAAGGGAATCTGACGGCTCTGCGGAAAATTCCACTCCAACCTCTGTAGCCTTTTTCCTCGTCACCTGCATGTGCCTGCCTCCCGGCGCTATAAGAAATAAACCCGGTTTTATTATATCGTTTGCCTCAGCCTCCTTTATCTCGACCCTGCTCAATTGGTTTAGTCTTTGGGCAAAGGGTCCTATAAATGCCGGCGGCATGTGCTGAACAATAACTCCTCCTACAGGAAAATCCGATGGCAGATGCGGAAGAACCTCCTGCAGCGCCTTCGGACCCCCGGTGGATGTCCCTATGGCAACTATACTCGCTTTTCTTGTTAACTGTGCGCCGAAAGATTTTGGAATAGAGACAGGAGTAACTATTTTTTTAGATATTTCCGAAGGGGGTTTAATCTGCTTAAATGCGGGTCTTTTCCTCGCTACAGTCTTTATCTTTTCAATTATGACATCTTTTATTTTTACTATATTTAAAGATAGGTCCTGAAGGTTTTTCGGAATAAAATCTACAGCACCTAAATCAAATGCATCGAGTGTTGCCTTTGCACCTTCTTCCGTAAGAGAGCTTACCATCAGGACAGGGAGGGGCATCTTTTCCATTATTATCTTCAATGCCTCAAGCCCGTTCATCCTCGGCATTTCTATATCCAGAGTAACAATATCGGGCTTTAACTGCGCAACCTTTTCAACCCCTTCAACACCGTCCCTGGCAGTTCCAATAACCTGAATCTCAGGGTCTGATTGAATCATGGTGGCAAGCGCCCTTCTCATAAAGGCAGAATCGTCAACTATGAGAACTTTGATTGGTTGTATCATATTTAAAATAGAGCACCAGTGCACCAGTCACCAGAGCACCAGAAATATATTCTTTACTGGTGTCCTGGTGCTCTGGTGCTCTGGTGCTCTCGTGTTTGACTGCTAATTACCTCAAACAACTGCGCCAGGTCAACAATAAGCGTAACCCGCCCGTCGCCAAGTATGGTTGCCCCTGCAATACCTTTTGTAGAGATATATTCTCCAAGTGATTTAATAACTACCTCCTCCTGACCGTAGAGTTTCTCCACTATTATCCCTACCCTCTTTTCTGCAATACCTATTACAACTACATAAAGCCATTCGTTCTTTGAATCCGAAGCCGATATATGAAAGACATCATTGAGTCTTACAAGCGGAAGGACGGAGTTTCTCAGTTTTATAACCTCGTGCTGATCAACGCTTTGAATATCTTTATTTGATATTCTGACTGTTTCTACAACCGATGCCAGGGGCAGGGCAAAAATCTCTTTTCCTGTTCCAACCATCAGGGACTGGATTATAGCAACAGTCAGCGGAAGCTTTACAACAATAATGCTCCCTCTCCCATATTCTGTATCAATGTCAATCAAGCCGTTCAGCTTCGTTATATTCGTCTTGACCACATCCATTCCGACGCCCCTCCCCGATACATCCGTTATTTTTTTAGCAGTGCTGAATCCGGGGGCGAATATGAAATTTATGGTATCTTTTTTGCTCAGTCTCGATGCCTCTTCAGGGGTTATCATCCCCTTTTCAACAGCCTTCTCTTTTATCCTTTCCGTATCCATCCCCCTGCCGTCGTCCCTAATCTCTATTACAATATTATTCCCTTCATAATATGCAGATAGTCTTACCTGCCCTATCCTGGCTTTCCCGGCAGCCAATCTTACTTCAGGCATTTCTACACCGTGATCTATCGCATTTCTTATCAGGTGAACCAGGGGGTCGCCTATTTCTTCTATAACCGATTTATCAAGCTCTGTATCCTCACCGCTTATCTCCAGATTTATCTCCTTGCCCATATCTCTTGCCATATCCCTTACCATTCGCGGAAACTTG
>JACQEW010000190.1 GCA_016200365.1 Nitrospinota bacterium | reverse complement strand
ACCCTATATACCCCAACCAAAGTCTCTCTCCTCCTCTTTCCTCTTCTTTAACTAAACTCTAAAAAACTCTACTCTTCCCTCTTGATTATCAGTTGATAGCCCCCTTGCGAATATTAGCAAGAATCATTCCGAACAGTATTGGGACAGGCTATTTTTTGGTTAGAAATATAATATGTGTGGGGAGTCTTTAGACCTGTTAATTCGTATTCGTAGAAGATGAGCCTTAAGCTCTTCCCCAAGTGTTTTTACGTGTGCCTCTCCAACATGGATACCATGTCTTTGGGCAATATTATCGGCTTTAGCTTTTGCTATTCTAAAAACCTTCAGAAATGAATTGAGTGCCTTCTGAATATCTGGATTATTTTTGGCAGAGACATACGCAATCATTAAAAGCTACACTATCAACTGATGATGGCACAAAGACTGTTTATGTGTGGTTTAAAGATGCCGGGAATAAGCGGGAATAAGGGGACAGGCTGCTTTCCATTCCACTTTTTACTCGTTCCCACGCTGAGCGTGGTAACAAGTAATAGGGTTATATTATCCCTACATTTCTAAGTATCTCTGCCAATTATGGTTATAACAAATTGTGTCTCTTAAGCACCTCGGCAACTCTGCCATCAGTTTCGCTTAGAGTTCGGAGGGCATCGAGGAGGGAATGGAGTTTTGTTCGGTTCCCTCCAATCTCGTCTTCTATCTCTTTAACCTTTGTCTCAAAGGGTCTTATCATAGTACGTCTGTCCCATATGGCAAAACCTATCACTGCAGCCACAAGGGCTGTAAATATAGCAGCAAGGCGATTAAACTGGGTATCTATTCTATCAAACTGCGATTTCATATCCTCCCTTAGTTGTTTGATAGCCTCAGCATTAGCTTTAATCTCTGCCCGCAATGATTTCTCCACTGCCTCCTCTAATCTTGTAAGTTTTTCTATGATTTCTCTGTCGGTAATCCTTGGTGCTACTTCTATTGCAGCGGCATTGGTTGAAACCGATAAAACACATACAATAATGCTGATTATAATAATTTTTATTTTCATAAACCCTCCTGTTTTGAGTTAAAAAGAATTAAGGAGGATAATTATACCACAAAATAATTACCATAAAGTGGTTTCAAATTAGATTTTTGTTCTATCTTCTTTCAGGCTGCCTTTGCCTCTCTTTCCCTCAAGTTTACGGATATGACCTTCGATACTCCGTCTTCTTCCATCGTAATTCCGTAGAGGCTGTCGGCAAAAGACATGGTCTTCTGGTTGTGGGTGATTACAAAAAACTGGGTGTTTGCACACATCTCTCTCAGCATATCCCTGAACCTGAATATATTTGATTCATCCAGAGGGGCGTCAACTTCGTCCAAAAGACAGAAGGGGCTCGGTTTTACCATGAATATGGAAAAGAGGAGCGCTATGGCTGTCATCGCCTTCTCGCCTGCCGAGAGGAGCGTTATGTTCTGAAGCTTCTTGCCGGGAGGCTGGACGATTATATCAACCCCTGTCTCGAGCAGATTCCCCTCATCCACAAGAACCAATTCAGCCCTTCCGCCGCCGAACAATCTCCTGAATATCCCCTTGAAATTTTCATTTACCTTTGTAAAGGTCTCGGAGAACATGCCTCTCGTAGCGCTGTCTATCTTCTCTATGGTCTGGTGGAGGGATTTAATCGAGTGAACCAAATCGTCCTGCTGCGTCTTTAAGAAATTATACCTCTCGCTTACACTGTTGTATTCTTCGATTGCCGTCAGGTTTACATCTCCGAACCTTTCGATTTCGCTCCTTAAAAATTCCAGCCTCTTGTTTATCTCCTCATGATTTATCTCCCCCTCAGCCGCAGGAATTTCCGCTGTATTGTATTCCTCCACTCCCCTCCTTTTCAGGTTATCCATCTGTAGGCTCAACTCCGCTTTTTTAATGCTCAAGCTGTTTACCGTCTCCCTTAAATGTTCAAGCTCTCCCTCTATAATCCTGACATCTTCCTCTATTGTTTTAAGGGATTCAACCTGCCCCCTTACATATTCCTCCTTTGTATTTATCTCTCTCTTTTTTTCATCTCTCTTTAAGGAGACCCGATATATCTCTTCCTCTTTATCCTTTATCGAATCCTCTGTCTCTTTTTTCCTCTCTGATATCTCTGCCCTATCGTTTCCCCTTTTCTCTATCCGCAGACCCAAATCCTTCTTCCCGTTTTCTATCCTCTCGATCTCCCTCCTTACACCCTCCAGATTTCCATTTAGGGATGTGAGCTCGATTTTTAACTTATTTGCATCCTCCGTAATCAGCCTCAAATTCCTTGTGCTCAAATTCGAGGGTATCCATCTTCTTTTTCAGCCTTTCAATCTCCTCTTTTATTTTGTTGAACCCGTTATCTTCATTTATCAGCCTGATTTCTTCATCCCTCAGAAAATCCTCCTTCTCCTTTATCCTCGATTCGAGGGATTCAATTTCTTTTCTTTTTCCGTCTCTCTTCCCGACATATAAAGCCAATTCGATTTTAAGATTTTCTATCTCCGTCCTTATCTCTGCCATCTGCCTTTTTCTCTGCATCAATCCCTGCTCGCCCGAGCTTCTCTTTCCACCGGTGATGGAGCCGTAAGGGTCTATCACCTCTCCATCCAGAGTTACGATGGTATAGTGTATCCCGTTGTTCCTCCATATATTCAATGCGCTCTCCATATCCTTTACAATAAGCACATCACCGAGAAGACTGTCGAGGATATTTTTATATTTTTCGGTGCATTTTAAAAGCTCTGCCGCTTTCCCGATTACACCGCTGCTGCCGTTCGGCGTATATCCGCTTTTGCTGATATTTCTCAGGGTAAGGGGGATAAACTGCGCCCTGCCTGCTGTTTGGGATTTCAGGTACTCCACTGCCTTCATGCCCTCGCTGTGGTCATCTACCACTATACCCTGGAGTCTGTTGCTTAAAACCGCCTCAACAGCCGTCTCAAGCTCTGGCGATGCCTCGATAAAATCCACCAGTACCCCGTGAACCCCGTTCAGGTTGCCGCTTTCTTTGGATTTCATCACAGACCTTACGCCGTCTTCATAGCCTTCGTAATTTGCCTGAAGCTCCTCGAAGGAGCTGAGAAGGGAGGCACGGGATTCGAGCCTTGTCTTTATCTCCGACAAACCTTCCTCTGCAATTTTTAACTCTTCACCCTTCACTCTTAACTCCCCGCTCAAATCCTCTTTTTCTTTTTTGATGCACTCCAATTGCTCCTTAATTTTTGTCAATAATTCCCGGCTACTGACTCCCGACTCCTCGCTCCTTGCGATATTCTCCTCTAACTCCCTTTTTTCGAGCAACACCCTCTCCCTTCTTTTCTGTATAAGGTCAAGTTTCGTATCGAGGGATGTAAGTGTATTTTTCTTTTGCGAGATATGTCCGATAAGTCTTAAAACCTCGGCGTCAAGCCCCTCGACTGCCGACTGTCTTTCCCTGTATTCTTTAT
>JACQEW010000189.1 GCA_016200365.1 Nitrospinota bacterium | reverse complement strand
GATTGGTTTTAAAGACTACGCTTATTCATAAACAACCTGCAGCAAGGAGTATATTTGCTTATATAAAAAAGACTTGCTTTTTAACATAGAAGAGGACACAGAGAAAAAGACTGATAAATATAAAGAAAAATACCTTTTCTCTGTGCACTCATTAAGTTTAGAGGAAAAGAAATAACTCATTTAAAAATTTAAAGCTATGAGAACACAGAGAGATATTTGGAATCATTAAGGTTTTTAAGACCATAATTTTCCCCCTCTGTGGTCTCTGTGGTTTAAAAATCGCTCAACTTGGGTTAAAAATACCTCCCCGTATTCATTTTGATATGACACTGTTTATATCAAAAGTGGCGTCCTTTTGCCGCTTTCTTGCCAGCACTTCCCCGAATCAGTGCAGCAAGCCGCAGCATTTCTTAAACTTCTTTCCGCTTCCGCATGGGCATGGGGCATTCCTTCCAACCTTACTGCTTCTTGCTTGATGTGCAGATTCAACAAACTCTGCCATCTCCTTTACCTTTCTAATTCGTGAATCTTTAAGTCCAACGGCAATCCTGCCAATACAGTCAACTATAATGTCTTCTGCTTTTTCTACAAGCTCAAATGATTTGGTAATTTCCTTTATATTTGAGCTTTTATCCTTTTCCAGCAAATTCAGGTACTCCTGAAGCAATAAATCCATATTTGCAAGAGACTCAAAGGCATCCCTTATCTCTCCTGAAAAATCTTCTTCCTGAGTTGCGCCAAGGTCGAGCCCTTTAATAAATTGCTTAGATAACGAGGTAATTGCATGGATATACTCTTTAATCCCGGAATCGCTATGTTGAAAGACAGTTTCCGGCCAGGCAACAGGAGAATCGCCGGCTGTGGAGCCTACAACAACATTCCAGAGATCCATGAGGTTGCCGAAAAATATCTTAGCATCATCCTTTGATTCGAAATCAGGCTCTTTCCCATTAAAAATAATGGATATAACCTGTGAAGGCTGAACAACCTCAGGCGCAGAAATGACGCCATAAAGAAGTCCATATAATTGATGGAGCGTAAATTCCACTCCATATTTTTTCAGAAGCAAATCCATTTTAGCATCGCCGCAATATTCGTCTGTCAAAATCATACTATCTCCATACCTACATTCCACATTTGCAGGACTTTAAGGACTTTCAGATTTATAGATTCTTCAGTGACTGGTTTTAAATTATATCATGTAGAAATAAAACATCAAAGATAGATTATAGTGCGAAACTTTAGCCATGTTCTTTAAATTTTATATTGAAAGAATTGGAGAGTTATAATAACCTTAAAATATGTTAATTCTCGGAATCGAGACTTCCTGTGATGAGACTGCTGCGGCGGTAGTGGAAATTAATAATGGAAGAACATTTCAAATTAAATCCAATATCATCGCTTCACAGCATGAGATACATAATAAATACGGCGGGGTCGTTCCGGAGCTTGCCTGCCGCAGGCATGTCGAGAATATAAGCCCCGTTATCATGGAAGCGCTGAACAAGGCAGGGGTTACAATTAATGATATAGGACTTTTCGCAGTAACAAAAGGTCCCGGTCTGATAGTAGCCCTTCTTATCGGTCTCTCCACTGCCAAGGCAATTGCATACGCGCTGAAAAAGCCGTTGGTTGGCGTAAATCATTTAGAGGGTCATATACTGTCCATATTTTTAGAAAAGTCCGATTTGTCCTTTCCCTTTGTTGCTCTCCTTGTTTCAGGCGGACATACTGAGCTTTATCTTGTCGAGGATTTCGGCAAATACCGGATTCTCGGAATGAGCAGGGACGATGCGGCAGGCGAAGCATTTGATAAGGCTGCCAAGATGCTCAAGCTCGGTTACCCCGGCGGCCCTGCAATCGAAAAGGCTGCTGCCGGCGGAAATTCCCGGTCAATACCCTTTCCCCGTGCCTATATTGCAAAGGATTCCCTCGATTTCAGCTTCAGCGGGGTAAAGACAGCATTAAAGAACTATCTCAACGGCTTTACTCCACCCTATTCTACCTCTACAATGTATCTGCCCGATGTGGCAGCCGGTTTTCAGGAAGCGATAGTGGAGGTGTTAATTAATAAGGCATTTTTTGCAGCAAAAAGGTATAATGTAAAAACGATTGTAATGGCAGGCGGTGTTGCATCAAATAAAGCTTTAAGAACGGGTATGCAGGAAAGAGGGAGCAGAGAGGGCATTGCTGTCTTTTACCCAGGACCGATTCTCTGCACAGATAATGCAGCAATGATTGCCTGTGCTGGATACCATAGATTCGCAGCTCAGGGCTTTAGTCCTGACACGAATTTTTATGAAATGGATGCAGAGGCGAATATGAAACTGTAAAGAAGTGAAAAGTGTAAGTGAAAGTGAAAAGACTTAAACAACCTATCCCTTACACTTGCACTTACACTTACACTTAACCATGATTCCCCATTCAAAACCAACTCTAAATAAAGAAGATGCTTTGGCAGTTGCAGATATAATAACATCCGGCTACATCTCTCAGGGAAGCGCCGTAGAAAAATTCGAGTCAGAGATGGCAGAATATATTGGGGTCAAAGGCGGTGCGGCTGTCAGCTCCGGCACTGCTGCCCTTCATTTATCCCTCAAAGCTCTTGGCGTAAAGGAGGGAGATGATGTTGCAATTCCAAGTTATATCTGCCCCGCCCTTCTCAATGCTGTCCATTATATAGGTGCAAATCCATTATTGATAGACATAGATAATAGCTCCTATGATATTGATCCATCTGATTTAAGAAGGAGATTGACAAAAAGGACAAAGGCTATTATCGTTCCACATATTTTCGGGCTTCCTGCAGATATTGAAGAAATACTCAATATCGGTATCCCTGTTATCGAAGACTGCGCTCAATCAGTAGGGGCTTCATATAAAGGTAAGAAGGTGGGAAGTTTCGGCATTTGTGCAATACTTTCTTTTTATGCTACAAAGGTTATGACCACAGGCGAGGGTGGTATGGTATTATCCAATTCGGATAATATATTGGAAAGGATAAGTGATTTAAGGGAATATGACCATAAGCCTGAATATGTAGTGAGATATAATTATAAGATGACGGATATGCAGGCTGCCCTCGGTATCTCGCAATTAAAAAGACTCGATTCATTTATATCAAAGAGGAGAAATATTGCAGGTTTATATAATAAGAGATTTTCTGAATTGGGGATAGCAATTCCTTCAAATCCGGAAAAAGAGCATATATATTTCAGGTATGTGATAAGGAACATGGCACCAGAGCACCAGAGCACCAGAGCACCAGAAAACAAAGGACAGAGGCTGGAGGAGGATTTAAAATTTTTTGAAGATAATGGGGTAAAATGTATGCGTCCGATATATAAACCTATACATAAGTATCTTAAGCCTGTCCTGAACTCCGATTCAGGATTAGAAGGCTTCCCTGAGACTGACAGGGCATGGGATAAATTAATATCTATTCCCATTTATCCGTCTCTTTCAGATGCCGATGCAACACATATTATTGCGGTTGTCGAAAGGTGGCAGGATAGAACAAAGACATAATAGAACGCAGATGACACAGATTTAACAGATTCTCGCTGATAAAAAAGGTTAAGGCTGAAGACCAATGACCAAAGATTTTTCCTTTTTTTTCTTTAACCTTCAGTCTTCAGCCTAATTATTTATCTGTGTCAATCCGTCTCATCCGTGTCATCCGTGTTCTAATCTATTTTCTAATGAATAAACTTCTTAAATTTCTTCTTCTCTACCTGATACCTATATTTGTGCTGCTTATTCTCCTTTTTCCGGAGACAAAGCCCTATTTTGAAAAATCGGGAGAAAGATGGCTTTACATATTCTCCCTTGCCCTGCTTCTATCCTATCTTACTACCCCTTCGGCAAGGTCATTGGCAATCGAGATGGGTATTGTTGACAGTCCCGATGAAAGGAAGATACACCATACCCCCACCCCACGACTCGGAGGGCTGGCGGTATATGCAGCCTTTGCATTGGCAGTTATCTATAATTTCCACTTTTCGTCAGAATTAAAGGGCGTGGCTATCGGCGCAACCCTGGTCATGCTCGCCAGTCTTGCAGACGATATTATGGGATTATCTGCTAAGATAAAATTGATTGTTCAACTGACCGCTGTAACGATAATGATGTATTACGGCGTTATATTAAGCTTCATGCCTCCTACATGGTGGGGGGATATTTTCGAGATATTGGTTACATTTTTATGGATAATAGGAATAACGAATGCGCTTAATTTTCTTGACGGCATGGACGGGCTTGCAACAGGATTGACTGCAATCGCTTCGCTTTACATAGGTATCGTTGCAATACAGACAGGACAGGATTATGTAATGTTTCTCTCGATGGCTCTGCTGGGAAGCTCCCTCGGATTCCTCCCCTATAATTTCAGATGGGGAAAACCTGCCTCCATTTTCCTGGGAGATGCAGGAAGCACATTCATGGGATTTATGCTATCGAGCCTTACAGTAATGACAGGATGGGCAACCCATGACCCGGTAAAGGCTTATGCCATGCCTGCACTGATATTGAGCGTATTGATATTCGATATGACATATATTACAATTTCAAGGACAGCATCAGGCAAGGTAAAAACTTTGAAAGAGTGGATAGACTATGTAGGGAAGGACCATCTTCACCACCGCCTGTCCCATCTGGGCTTAAGCAATAAAAGCACGGTATTGTTCATATACCTTATATCTGCGGCGATGGGAATCAGCGCCGTAGTTTTAAAACACGGCAGGACGGTTGACGCTCTTTTATTGATACTTCAGGCTTTCCTGATTTATTTTATTATTGTCATCCTGATGCTGAAAGGGGAGAACAATACAACAATGAAGAGTTAAGAATGAAGAATGAAGAATTAAAGGAATTTTCTTAACTCTTAACTCTTAACTCTTAACTTTTTTGGGGGAGGTTTTATGGAAACTAATTCTGCAAATGAAAGCACACAGATGAGAGATTCTGTCAGGGTAGATGTATCTTTCCCTGTAACTTTTACTTTAGTAAATGAAAAGGATTATGAAGATTTGAAAAATTTTATCCTCTCTCACAGGACAGGGGATAGAGAAGGCGATATAACACCTTATTTCGGAGCCGGAGAATTGGAAAGCTTAGACCCTACTCTCGTAAAGATATGGCTCTCGATGAACAGCAAATTGGATTATGTAATAAATATCTTGAGAAGGAATGAAACGGGCGGAAAAGAAAAAGAGGGTCTGTGCAAGGATATAAGCGGCAAGGGCATAAAGATTCTGTATAAAGGGAATTTATCGGCAGGACAGTATATTCAATTGAGGATACACCCGCCGACCTTTCCGCCTTTTACCATTATAGCCGTCGGAAAGGTTTTGAGGGCGGAAAAATCCGCTCTATGCACGGAAAATGAGATTGAGGCAGCCATAGAATTCGATGCTATTCATGGGGATGACAGAGAAGAAATAGTGAGCTATGTCTTCAAAAGACAACGGGAGTTACTAAGGGCAAAAAAGGAGGTTTAAGAAATATAAAATTCATATGGAACACGGATAACACGGATTGACACAGATTAAAAAGAGAAAAAATCCATTAATCGTTTTTTTCTGTGTTTATCTGTGTAAATCTGTGTTCTGATTCTTTATTTTTTTTCTCCCCTTCTCCATTTTCTCCCTTTCTCCTTGTTTTTATAATTTCTGTGCAGCTAATAAAAATCCGTGTAAATCCGCTAAATCCGTGCCATCTGCGTTCTATTAAGTCTTTGCTCATGCAACCTGAAGCGTTCCTCTCTCTTTCCTTTTCCTCTCGCTTGCAGAGAGATGCTTTTTCCTTAAACGGATATTCTCGGGTGTAATTTCAACCAGCTCGTCATCTTCAATATATTCCAGCGCCTGCTCTAAGCTCATTTTAACCGGAGGGGTCAGCTTTATCGTATCATCCGAGCCTGCCGCCCTTACATTCGTTAATTTTTTCTCTTTGCACGGGTTTACAACCATATCGCCTTCTCGGGAATTTTCCCCGATTATCATACCCTCATAGACAGGTGTAGCGGCTTCTATAAATAATTTACTCCTTTCCTGAAGGTTATTCAGCGCATAGGTAGTAGAAACGCCGTTTTCCATTGCAATCAGGACGCCGTTCTGCCTATATGATATTTCACCGCGATAATGCGAGTATCCATGAAATGAATGGTGCATTATGCCAGTCCCCTTTGTATCGGTAAGAATCTCTGAGCGGAGCCCCATCAATCCCCGGGCAGGGATTATATACTCTAATCGGGTTACACCTGAATCTAATGGAACCATATTTTTCATATCGCCTTTTCTTGTGCCCAATTTTTCGATTATCTTGCCCACATAAGCCTCTTCCACATCTATAATGAGCAGCTCAACAGGCTCCATTACAGATCCATTTTCTTCCTTTAATATCACCTCAGGTTTCGATACCTGAAACTCATATCCCTCTCTCCTCATGGTCTCGATAAGAATGCCGAGATGAAGCTCTCCCCTGCCGCACACCTTAAAGGATTCTCCGCCCTCCATCTCCTCTATCCTCAGACTGACATTGCTCTTTAACTCCCTGAAAAGCCTGTCTCTCAATTGCCGCGATGTAACGAATTTTCCATCCTGACCTGCAAATGGACTCGTATTGACTATAAGATTTACAGATAGGGTCGGCTCGTCAATCTTTGTATAAGGCAGCGCTACAGGACAAGAAACATCCGAAAGGGTATCTCCAATATCCACATCCTTTAACCCTGCAACCGCAACAATATCTCCGCATACGGATTCTTCAATCTCCGTCTGCTTCAATCCCTGATAACCGAGGAGCTTCAATATCTTTATGGATTCCGTAGCCCCACTTTTCCTTACGAGGGCTATCTGGTTTCCTGTCTTAACCATCCCGTTGGCTATCTTTCCGATGGCTATTCTACCCAGATAATTATTGTAATCAATGGTCGTAACAAGCATCTGGAAGGGTAATTTCAAATCACCGGGAGGCGGGGGGACATGCCTTACAACAGTCTCGAACAGAGGTTGTATGTCCTTTCCCTCTTCCTTCACATCGAGCTTTGCCATACCCTGTTTTGCAGAGGTATATACAACAGGAAAATCCAGTTGATTATCATTTGCGCCAAGATGGACAAACAAATCGAAAATCTCATTTAAGACCTGATCGGGTCTTGCCTCTGCCCTGTCTATCTTATTTATCACCACTACAGGCTTAAGATTAAGCTCCAATGACTTTTTCAATACAAACCTTGTCTGGGGCATAGGACCATCGCAGGCATCAACTAAAAGCAGAACCCCGTCAACCATGCGGAGTATCCTCTCCACCTCTCCGCCGAAATCTGCATGACCCGGCGTATCAACGATATTTATTTTGTAATCTCTATAAAATATCGAGGCGTTCTTCGAGAATATGGTGATACCCCGCTCCCTCTCAAGCTCGTTGCGGTCCATTACCCTATCCACTATCTGCTCATTCTCACGAAAAACCCCCGACTGCCTGAGCATGGCATCCACAAGCGTGGTCTTGCCGTGGTCTACATGGGCGATTATCCCTATATTCCTTATTCTATTTCCATCCATTATCTCATCTCTCCTTTTTAATACCTCTAAAAGCGGACGACATTAAACCTCCATTCTTGATTAAATGTTACCGTAGAGGTGATTTTCTACCAGATAATCTACATAAAAATTCCCCTTCTATCTATTTTCGAATTGAATCAGAAATAGGTGCAGGACATTTTCATGGAAGGTTTAAATATATTCTCTCATTAATTTTAATTTTTTGCAACATAAAAAACAAAAAGCAAAAAAATGTATAAAGTAGAACGGAAAAAATGCCGATTTTTTAAATAGAGGCTGAAAGAACAAAAACCTGATTTTTAACGCAAAGATGCAAAGAAGAGAAGAAAGTCGCAAAGAAAAAATGCAAATCGTCTTTGCGTTAAATAATTTTCTTAATAAAGAGAAATTTATTTTATGTACCGTATCCTCCAATCAGATTTTTTAATTTCCGAAATTCCAGAAGTTTTTGATTATATCTGCCAGTTTTGTATGGTATTATATAATTAGATTAATATGGGACTTTTCGATTTCATAAAAAAAGATGGCATATCCGATGACATCATGAGGGTTATATTCTCCGACGACCTCATTACACCGAACCAGATAAAGTCAAATCTCGAAGAGGCTTGCAAGAGAAACAATCATCTTATCGCCACAATTGACGAAAGGGCAAGGACATTCAGCAGCACCTTCATTGAATTGGGAAAAGGAAACGACTTTGTTCTTATAGACCTCTTAATGCCTAAGGACGGCATCCATCTTATCGAAGCATCAAATAGAGTCATAATTGATTATAACTTAGAAGGGGTTATGTATTCCTTTGAAGCAAAGTTCGTCGAAATAGTAAAAGGGAGATTCTCCTCGATTAAAATAACCTTCCCCTCTGTCATTAAAAAAATTCAAAAAAGGAACGCCTTCAGGGTATCCCCTTCCATGGAGAATCCTGTAGTTGTGGAGGTAAAGGAAGGATTGGTCGAAGAGGTGGCCGATATAAGCGAAGGCGGACTGTCTTTCTACACCCGCCGCGCCGAGGAAGAGCTATCGGTAGGGACTATCTTTGAAAAGCTGACCTTCAAACTTCAAACCATGCATGGACAGATTACCATAAAGGCAGTAGTAAGGAGTTTTATAAAGGCATCTGTGGCTGGAGTAAAAAATAAATGCTGTGTCGAGTTCATGAATATGAGAATGGCGGATAAGGATGCCATTGCACATTATGTAGTAGTGAGGCAGAGAGAGATTATCATAAAAATGAAAGGGGAAAGATAAGCCCTTGTCTTTTTACCGTCGTTTATTTCACATCTAAATTATCCTGAAAAATTTGGTCGGGGCGAGAGGATTTGAACCTCCGACCACCTGAACCCCATTCAGGTGCGCTACCAGGCTGCGCTACGCCCCGCTACATTAAAAACAGTAGGTTACACCTTGATGTAACATAATTAATACAGTTACCGTTCTAAAATCGGGATAATTTCATGATAATTCTACCCTAAAACCGCCTCTTTTACAACTTCATTTTTACCCTGATTTTTCATGAAATTGTCAATTGCTCTAACACCATGCCTTAAGCTCTCAGGATAATGGTGTGCATATTTCATAGTAGTTTTGATATCCCTGTGTCCTAAAATTTTAGATACAGTATAAATATCAATCCCTGACTGGATCATCCATGTTGCTGCAGTATGCCTTAAACAATGGAAGGTAAAATCATTAATCCCCGCCTTTACCATAACCTTATCAAATTCCCTGATCAATGTTCTTTTTTTGATCCGATTACTGTCAGTAGTAAATATATACCCTGACATGATAACCACCTTACTCTTTCTCACTAATAAGTCATGGATAGTGTCGGTCATAGGGATTGATTTAGGTTTCTTATTCTTCGTCTTAAGCACAGTAATAACCTTCCTGAATAAATCAACATCATTCCACTTGAGACTAAGTATCTCTCCCTGTCTCATACCAGTGTGAAGCGCCATAAGGATAATATCAGTAAGCTGTCCATCGAGATAGCCTGTTGACGCCTTTATTAACCTCTGATATTCATCCTCGATAAGCCACCTGTCCACCTGATTGTTTTCAGGTTCTTTCTGTGCTTTGTTACAGGGATTTTCTTTCACCCACTCCCATCTTTTATAAGCAAGGTTAAAGGCTTTTGAGAGCATAGCAAATTCACGGTTGATTGTAGCAATAGATGCACCTTCACCTTTTCTGTTTTCGTAGTAATCTGAAATATTTTTTGGAGTAATGTCGGCAAGCGTCATACCAGAGAAAAAAGGGTTTAGGTGAACCAGAGAATTTTTATAGCTCTCCTGAGTTTTAGACTCTTTACCGGGCGCATGCTCCCTCATGAACTTCTCCATAAGATCATCGAAGGTATGCTGTTTTGCCTCATCCACCTCAAACCATTTCCCCTCGATCACCTATGCCTTAATCTTGCCTAAGATTGCCTCAGCCATCTTTTTATCGGCTGTCCCTGTGCTTCTCTTATACTGCCTGCTATTAACACAAAAACTCATCCACCATACTGGTGAATCATCTCGCCTATACAGTCCCATAAAATTTATCCTCCTTTCTTTCGGGACCAGCAAGGCTTGAAAATACCTTGCTGAATTATAACATATTCTTAAGACTGTGGAATCCCCTTTTTATTATCCACAACCTTACCATCAGGTGTCATATATTTTCCCCCTTTTTCTTTACCTTCAGCCTCATTAATAAGAGCCTCGGCAAAAGCCTTTCTATCCTGAGCGACTGCCTGCTCTGCCGTTAATCCTCTCCTTTGTGCCCTGTCCTCTGCATTTTTAATCATACTTGTATACGAAGTATACAAAGCATTAATACTTGTCTGATCTGTTTTTCCATCCGATTGCCCCTTACTCACTCCTAACCCGAATGCCTTTACCCCAAAGCTGCCCTCTGCCTGCACAGTAGAAAATTTAAGACCATGTTTATCAATAATCGGCTGAATATCTCTTACAAAATCCTTTCCTTCTTGAATTCTCTGTTTAAGTTTTTCAGATTCTGATCCTGTCACAAGTTTATTAGCAGAAGTCAAATCACCATTGAAGGCATTAAATAACGCAGCATCCCTCTCATAAGTAGTTACTCCCGGTGAGCCGCTGACTACCGTGCCGCTGCTTATCGTGCTCAAATTCGTCTCAATCTTCTCTCTCCTCTTTTCCTCTAACACATTATCCATCTTCTTTTCCTCTCTCCCTGTCCTCTTATTATAAGTATCAAACTCGCTACTATCGGCTCCTTTCTGGAGTCTGGCAACTGACATACTCCCATCCGGACCCCTATCAATTTCCACCTTCTGATTATCAAAGACCTTCGCATCCTTGAAATTCTTTCCAATCTCATTTCCAAGCTTCTTGCCTCCTGCTGTGTCTAAATCAATTACACCCTTCTGTTGTGAGCCTACAAGTTTCCCTTCAGAATCCTTAGTAGTGGTCGTAGTGATTCCATCCCTTCTTGTCTCCTCTACTGTCCCGGCTGCTGTAGCGATTACCCTTCTCCCTGGCTCGTCAAGGATGCCGGTAACATTAACAGGTTTTCCGGCAGCATCTACATTAAAGGCTAAGCTCATTCCCTTTTCTATATAGTTGATTCCATCCTTTTTTAGAACTCCTAATATGTTATCATCTGCAACTCTTCCTCCTTTATCCCATGTGTAAAAGCTGTTGTATGCCTTATCTATATCCTCTCTTTTTGTGTCATCATTCACAAAACCAAAATGTCCTGCCATCCTTGTATCTAATTCCTGTTTCCCTAACATCTCGGATAGTTTCTGTCCCTCCACGCCAATCAATTTTTCAACTGGGCGCTCTGTTCCAGCTAAGATCCCTGTATTTTCCCTTTCTACCAATTCTGCAAAGCCGCGAGGGAGAGCCTTTGCTATATCGTTCTTCAAAATTGCATTTTCTATTCCATACCTGGCTTCTACCTGCGATCTTTGAATAAATTCATCTTCTGTTATCTTGCCGCTCTGTAAATCCTGCACAAGCCCTATTTTATTCAGTTGTTCTACATACGCCGACTGTTCAGCATAATTACTTAGATCAACCCCTGCTTTTGCCGCTGCTCTTATCATAGCGTTCTGTTGTCCTACATTTAACTCTTTGGTATTTTCTAAAAATCCTTCTAAATTCTCTGGAGTCTTAAATACGTCTGCCATCGCTCTATTGTCTGCCATCTCCATATCTGCCGCTCTTCTGAAATCACCTCCGAATTTATCATTTACATAATTACTGTAAGCCCCTGCCCCTGCTACATCTCTCTTTGTTTTAATCTCACCTGTTTTAAAAGCTGTATCCATATTCTGATAAGCAGACCCGCCCCCGATTCCTCCAGCAAAGGTATTAGCAGTCGAGTCCGCTATTGATTTTGCACCGAATTTATCATAGGCATTCGTTCTGCCTACCATTTCCGCAAGTCCTGCCGGATTTTTGACTGACCACTCTATATCCCCGAAACTCTTGCCTGTCTTCGATGCAACATCAAATTTAGCCGCATCGCTTCCTGCCTGCTCATGGGGAGGGGTGCGTGTCATCGAGCTCTGTGCAGCTCCCGCCATCGAGGATATTGCCCCTATAGCAGCCAATTCGCCGGTCTTGATAAATGCTAATGCAATAACAGGTGCGGACATGGCAAGGTATCCGGCAACTGCAGGGACAAAATCGAGGGTCTGCGACAGCGACTCGAGAGCCTGGATATTCATGCCGCCTGGCGATCCTGCAGCTTCTAAGCTGGCATAGGTGCGGGAGATAATCGAAGTTTTAACAAAACCGTCAAGCAAGGCAAGTATAGGATCGAGGGCGTATATTCCGGCAACGGATTCAAGAAAGACTGCGAACATTTTTAGATGTCTGCCTGGTAAGAAAATTATGAGGTTTAGGAATATAATCATGATTACGGATAAACTCTCGAGTATTGTTTTATAATAGGGCGTTACCTTCATGATATATAAACCTATTGCCTTCCCTGTCTGCTCGGACTGCTGGATATTTCTGTTCATTTCGTATAACAGTGCGGTTGTTGCAGCATTGCTGCCTGGAGGATCGGATATATACTCCTTTGCAGCATAGTCCATCGCATATATCATGGCTCCCTGTGCAATCTGATTTGACAGGGCTATGCTGCCGATCTTTAATGTCTCGGTAAAGGCAGCCCGAAAAGAAGGAACCTGCGAAGGTTTAATGCCTATCTGGGAGAGCATATTCGAGACAGGATTGTCGAACATGGGTGCAATTGTGTCAGTCCACATTGGATAAAGGTCATTATTATAAAACTCCACGCATGTAGTCGTTACGCCGTTATAGGTGAAAAACTGGTTTACAGTCGGATTAATGGCAGCCATCAGGTCATTGCTCTGATAGTATTTGTCACGGTAAACCTGAGGGGCTATTCCTATCTCAGGCATGACACACTGGACAAGAAAGGCATTCAGCTTATCGTCAAAGCTCCTGACATCTTTATTTGCCATATTTTTGAAGTTAAGTTTCTTTATCAACAGAATCGTATCTGCCATCCCGCCGTAACCGGTATGTTTATAATCGAGGTTTGCGGTTTCCCACGCATTCCTGCCGACACCGCCTCCCATAGGATCCCATATCTCGACCGTCCCTATATGAAAACTATTGTCTATTTTGTTCACAAGCCATGTGGATATGGTAGAAAACATATAATGGGGGTAGCCGATAGAAACCGGAACATTGGATACAAGATAGGTCTTATCGAGCTGCGTATCAATGATGTTTATGTTTACCTTCATCCCTATAAAAATTACCGCCATAAAGAAGAATGTAACGATACGGGAGAAGAATAAAGAGAACATCTGCTTGAACACGAAGGAGACTGTTATGCCTATCAACCCGAATACCATAAACAATCTCCAGAGGGTCTCATATTCGCTGTCGCCTGTAATCATGACAAGGATTTTATATGCCTGCGACAGAAACTCGATTCCGCCTACGGTGAAAACATCGTAAGTGTCTATTGTCATAAACCATCCTCCTTGCTTAACTTAATCATAAATAGTCTCCTCCTTTAGTAATAAAGCTCGTCTTCAATTATCCTCTCCTCCTCTTGTTTCCCTTCCTTTAATTCCCTCGATAAACCATCCATCGTTTCCTCTCTTTTATCTTCCCTTTCTTTCGTAACTCCGGCAATCTCTTGAGCCTTTCTCATCACCTCTCTCTGCTCGGCCATAATCCTTTCAAGAGACAGCTCGGACCTCATCACAAACCTATCGTGCCTATCTTGATACCTCTTGAAAAAAACCATGTTCTCAGCAATAGAGTAATTTGGTATCTTTAAATAAAAATCAATATCACGCAAACCAATTATCTGACTCGGCAGTATAAGTTTTTCTAATCTCTTTCTCTGAGATAGAGATATACCATCTCTATTATCGTTCACTCCCATACTCTGCGTCTTCTCCATCTCGATGTATTCCGTCTCTCCAATCTTGTCCGAAAGAAACTTTGCGGTATCAGGGTCAGCAACGGAAAAAATAGCATTAGTCCCGCAGGCATTAAAGATACTCTGTCTGATGGCTACCGTATAAATCTTATCCATCTGTCCGATATCCTAAATCCCTATCCAGCAGCTCCCCCCTTTTGACCGGCTCAGAGTAAGCAATCTTATAATAGTCGAAAGACGATTAAGCGTTCCAAACTCGTCTAAAAGAAAAAATCTCCTGCGATCATAATCATCATTCATCGAAAGAAGTTTTCTCCCCAAAAGGTCAACGAAAAGAGAAAGGATGGGCTTCAGAGTATCCTGAACATCGGAATAATTGGTTACAAAAATCCATCTCCCCTTAGAATCATCATTAAGCCATGACTGAATGCTAAAACCACTATTGCCGGAGACCATATATTTGAAGCAGGATACATATTGCATCATCACAGCAATAACCCCTGATGCCTGCTTACCGCTCACATCCTGAATATGCGTATACCCCGCCTCACCGCCCTTAGTCTCTTTTAATAACTTTGCAATATCTTTAATAGGCGAAGTAACGAATTTCCAGATAGCATCATTAGACATTTTGGCATGTTGAATAAGATAGTGAAGCCCCCCTGTGAACACATCACGGGCAGCAGTATTCCAGAAAGGATCGCCGGTATAAGGCGGAGGTATCAACGAATGTGAAATTGCATCCACATCCATCTCGCTTTTAATCTCATTAAATAAGTTCCATACGATTCCCCTGGAATCGAGAGGATTGAAGATGATGTCAGTATTAGAATCATAAAACTTACAGAGGTAGTCACCCTTAAAATCGTAAACAATTCCGCGATCTCCTCTCTCCTTCAATCTCTCAAGAACCTGACTCATGAATACAGTTTTTCCCACGCCCGGTCTGCCTATAACAAAAGCATGTTTCACCTCAGCCGATACAGGTAATCTAACCCTACCCACAGGAATATCTGTCTTCTCTCCATCCCTTTTTATACTCTTAACTAACTCCTTGACTGTAACCATCCTCGCCCCGCGAACAAACTTCGGTTTTGATTGCTCTTTAGCCCTCCTCTTAATAAAAAACATAACCAGAGGGAAAAGGAGATAAACTAAAGAGCAAATCAAAAGCTTATGAGAAATATCACCAAAGAAGGCATCACGAAACGGCTTTAGTATCATCGTTGCATCTGTGCCTTTATATCTCCGACCTAAGACCTCGATGCTGAAAAGATTACCAAAGATAGAGGCTTGATAATATTTCATCAAAAGCTTTAAATCTTCTATAGTATAAGAGTAATATCCCCATGAAACAAAAACAATCAGATACAGCATAGAGAGAGATACAAAAATATAATTCCACATCTTTACTTCCATCCTTACAGCATTCCACCAATTCTCAAAAACCTCAAAGGCTCTAACACGAGTTTCCATAAGAAACCTCCTTTAACCTTTAATCTTAAATTTGTTGAAGTCTTATCTTAAATTTGTCGTAGTCTTCTTTAATCTTTTGCTCATCCCCATCATGCAAAACCCGCAGCAAAATATATAGATTTTTGTTGGCTCCAATACAAACAAATTTCTTGAGTTCTTTCAGCTCATCTGAAATTATTTGTTGCCCATGACTATTTAAAAATGAATCTAACTTTTGTATAAGTATCATAAAATCTTTACTTTCTTTTTCGACCTGCTGATGTTCATCTGAAACAACTCCCTCAATCAATCCCCTCAGAAAAGAAGATAGTAATTTATCTCCTTTCAAAGTTTGTAACTTATCGTAAGTTTTATCACTTACTCTTACCCTTATAACCTTACTCATTTAAATCACTCCTTATAAAATTTATGGTGTAGACAGTGGCCACAATAGGTGTAGACAGTGAACACAATTTTTATAAAAAGGTGTAGACACTATCAAAACCCCTGTCAATATTGACTTAGCAGGCGGTTATATAATATTTGGTGTCTACGCTGGTAATACCAATAACCACCCAATTAACAACTACTTACCTGATACCGTAATACCAAAATGCAAACGCCAGCTTGCGTTGGGTGTGAGAGTAATCTGTGTAAGCCCGTCTTACAAAACCGCTTTAGTATCTGCCATGCTCCCGCTCTATGCTCTACCCCCTAAACGCCAGCAGTGGACACCTCTCATTTGAACCACGATTTCTTTTGTGCGGTATCCTCCTGCTGCGGGGATTCACCTTGTGCTTTTCTTATAATCTTTTTTGCAGCCTTTACCTCTCCGCTGCCATCCCTCACAAAGATTTTTTTGACTTCTTCCTTAAAGATTTCAGGGTTAAAATCAGCAAAATCTTTTTTATAAAACCCCTTACAGAGCAGCCCTGCTTTTAACAGGTTATCCTGCCTTTCTTTCTTCTCGAGTTTAGATGCCTCTGCCATTATTTTTTTGGCTTGCTCCCTCAAACTTTTTGAATCTCTCATTTTTTTACCTCCCCTCAAGTTTTTGACTCACAGAATTGCCCTTCTTTTCCCTTTTCTCGACTCGATTGATACTTGGATACCTGCTTTTTCTAGTCAAATCATCTCTCTATTTCCCTCTCTATTACCTTGCTCACTTCCTTATCATGCTCCTGCCCTCCCCCTTGCCTAAAATACTTGTCTTCTTTTTGCTCATCGGACTTAAAATGTTCGTTATAAGTTTTATCAACCCTTCGTTCTAATTCTTTATCTTTTTTTATTAACTCTGACCCGATTTTGTCAAATTCTTTTGATGCTTTTTCAAGGCTGCCGATAGTATCTTTTATTTCTTTCTCTGTTAGATTCTCATCTCCCTTTTCAAGTCTTTCTCCTATCTCATCCACCCTCTCGGATGCCTTGCTATACTCGTCTGCAATTTTATTGATTTGGTGTGATAGCTTATCGGTTTGAAATTCTTTATCGTGGTCAAGGGTAGAGGTCTTGATTTGTTCTTCTTTGACTTGCTCTTTGAGATTTTCTTTTGAATCCGTATAGACTCTCACATCCTCTTTACCTCTGGTCATAGCCACATAAAAAGAGTTGAAAGAATTTTCCTTTGAGGTATCGGCATTAAAGATTACCTCTTTTGATGTCTGTCCCTGACTCTTATAATCCGTAACCGCATATCCGTGGTCAATGTAGTTATAAATCTTTAGGTCGAAGGAGATTTGTTCTTTACCGCACCTTACAGTCATGCTTGTGTCATCAACATTCTTTACGATACCAGTAGTTCCATTTTTTACTCCTATCTTGTCATCATTTTTCAAAAAAACAATCTTATCCCCCTTACAGAAACTTTGTTCTTTTTCTGTATAGGCATTGATTTTATCTCCATCTTTTTTGAGGTCAATATCTCTAATCTCTCCCTTTGCATTTTTGACCTTAATTCTATGTTCCCCTTGGTTGATTTCAGTTATCCTTGCCTCAACTCCTGCCCTCATTCCCCCTGCACCGGCTTTGCTCACAGAAACTATCTCACCAGTTGAATAACTTTGAGCAAAATGTTTTTCTACAGGACTCAATCCTTTACTCTCCCGGACAGTAAAAGAATACTCCTCTCCCTGTAGTTTTCCTTGAGTCTTTAGCTCCTCACGAATAGAAGAATTAATCTCATTTCTATCTTTATTGAGTCCAGTTACCACAAGGGTGTCTTTATAATCTTTTCTACCGGTATAATCTTTTATAATTGCGGTAATTCTATCTTCACGATTACCTATCTCCTCTATCTTTTTCCCTGCCTCAAGTTTCTCAAAGGCAGTATCAATTTCTTTCTCCGATACTGCCTTCACTATGTCTTTATACTCCTCTGTCTTCTGCCTTAAAACTTCCTTCATCTCCACGGTCTTCATGGCTCCGGATTCCTGCAATTTCTGAAAAATATTTCCTGCCTCGATACTCTGCAATTGTTTAGTATCTCCTGCCAGCACCACCCTTGCATTCTGACTCTCGGCTCTACTCAGCAGCTCATACATTTGCCTTGACACAACCATCGAGGACTCATCAATGACAAAAACTGCTCCCGACTCCTGACTCTTAACTCCTCTCTGCAAGAAAGAATCAATAGTCTGGCTCTGAATCCCTGCACCCTTATACAACTCCTCTGCTGCCTTGCCGGTCTTAGCAAGTCCTACGACTTCATAACCCTTATCTTGCATCTCCTCTCTCACCACATTAAGCATTGCAGTCTTACCTGTCCCTGCATCCCCCTGAACACCAATAACCCTATCGGAACTTGTAAGAATATGCTCTACTGCACCCTTCTGGTCTTGGGTAAGACTTGAATATTTTTCAGAAATAATTTTCTCTTCCTTAGACAGAATGACCTCGACGCTATTCTGTCCCTCTTTAACTTTTTCAATAATCTCCTTTTCAATCTTCTGCATCTCCTTAGTTGTATAAACTTCATTTTCCTCCCGATCTTTCCCTAATCGAATAATCTCTCTATCGCCATTTAACTCATGAAAAGCTTTCTCAAGATTCTCTATCCTTTGCTCACCCACAGAGAGCCTGCCTGCAATCTTTAAGACTTCCTCTTTCTTAAAAACAGATTCCTGTTCTGTAATGACTTTCAAAGAGAGATTGATGTAATCATATTCATTGAGCTTTATCTGGTCCTTCTGTGCCTCTTGTATTTGTTTGGCAGCCTCCTGGACACTCTCAAGAATTTTTTCTTTCGTATATCCTAAGTCTTTAATTCTCTCCTGCCAGGTTTCTCTCACTACCTCCATATCCACATCCTTCTTTGCAACTCGGGACCCGAGAGTTGCTATCTCTCTCAATCTCGATTCGCTTGCACTCAGATATTGTCCGCTCTCTTTAAGCTCTTTGACTTTCGCTTCTATCTGCTCACTTCTTCGAGAGAAGGCATCTACAAGTTTTTCATCAATCCCCCGAATCTCAAACAACCCTTTCTCATCGCTCTGGATTGAATACCCTAACTCTCTAAGACTGGCAGCCAACTCATTCCGATACATCTGCCCCATGAATATTTTATTCTCAAAAAGTTTTTCATTACTCAGCGCCCTCCACTCCCCATCTTCACGCTGTGTCATATTCATTACAACACAATGAACATGGAACTGCGGGTCAAGCTCTCTACTGGTCTCATGCTCAAACTTTGCAATAATAAGATTGCCGGTATCTATCCTCTCGGTAATCTTGTCTTCAGTAACTCTGCATTGAGAAAAATGTTTCTCCACATACGAAATAGTTTTTTGCACAGCCTTATCATGAGCCTCCTTGACTCTTTCATCCCCTAAGACTTCGTAGGCAATACTTACAGTCTTGGCTGCAGAATATGTCAGGTCAACACCGGCTCGATGCTCGCCCTGCGAATTAGCAGCCACCAGCTCATTCCCCTGTGGATTCTTCCCCTCGATGAGATTCAAAAAATCCTCTTTTTTAATCTCACCAGAAAGCCCCATGGCTTCAGCTCCTCTCCCCTGCCACTCGCCTTGCTCCTGTGTGTAGTAAGAATCCTTGCTGTAGTAAGTCCCCGCCTGCTCTACCGATACATTCGTTACACTAACCATAATATCCTTAACCACAACCTCAAATTTATCGTTTAACACCACAATCAGCCCTGCCATCTACATAAACACCCATACAGTCATAACACTTGGCATGTAGAGCCTGTTTATAGGTAAGCCTTTTCCCTTCTTGATGCTGTTTTAATTCTTTTCCGCCACAAGCTTTAATTCCGTTCATAAATCACCTTAACCCTTTTCCTCTGTCCGCCAGGCGGACACTTTTACCAACCCTAAGATAGTCAAGAGCTTTTTCAAGGTCACGTTTAGCCTTCAAAAACTCCAGCAAATATATTTTAATATCTGGGTCATTAATTTCTATTTTTCCTATTTCAGGATGATGTTCATCAAAAAATTTTTGAATTGGTATTATTGCTTCATCTTTCTTTGCCATATCACACCTCCATATCAATCATTAAAAAATAACACTGGTGAACATAAACGCCACAAGAAAAACATAGGCCCCGAAAAAGTAAAACACTTTTTGTTTTTCTTCTTTAAGGCTGGGGTCGGTATGAATTAAATAATAAGTCTTACGAAACCAATCATAGAAATTCTTAAACATTTTTACTCACCTCCTTAAAAAAAATCAGAATAAGACGGCATCCTTCGCCGCCTCAACCATCCTGTCTACTCTCTCAGTAGACAAAGAATTTCCCCTTGGCCTGCCTCGCTTCTTGCCAGTTGCAGCTCGTTGCATCTGAGGTTGTGACTGAATAGTGTTAGAATCGAGCCATTTTTCGATGTCACTTCTTCTAAATCTAAGCCCGCCGATTTTTTTTAAGTAAGGTATTCGCTTCTTGAAAGTAAGCTGGTAGATTTGCCCCCTCCGCATATTAAGAAGCTCAGCAACATCGCTAATTGTCATGAGCTTTTCCATATGTATCACCTCCTTTCTAAAAAAATGTTTAAGTAACGGTTTAAGTAACGGTTGACAACCAAAAACCCATGTAGTATTTTATAGATATGAGTGTTATAGCTATTCCAAAGCCATTAAGAGAAAAATTAGGTGATGATGCAACCGATGCCCTCGTAGCTGTGCTTGGAAAATTTGAACAGGAGGCACAAAGAGGACTTGCAACCAAAGAAGACATTGCCTCTCTGAAATTAGAAATTGCAGAGATTCGTTCAGAATTAAAACTCCTCAAATGGATGGTTGGTATTATGCTTGCTGGTGTCATATCTCTCGTTATAAAAGCATTTATCATTATTAATTAGAAAGTTCTTGCTGTAGTTTCCTGCAACTTCTTAGGTTCTCCTCCCAATCAATATTCTCCCTTTCCTCTTTCTCTATTTTTTCCTTTTCCCTTTTTGCATTTTCGATTTCTGCCTTCTGCCGCTCCCTTTCCCGGAAGTCCGGGAATTCTTCCGTGATTGAAATTGCGTTACAGTACGCAGTTGGGATTTTGATTCTCTCAGGATTGATTTTGCCTTCCTCGATCTTAAAAAGCAGGTAATCCAATTTTTCGGTTGGCATGTCTTCAGGGAAGTTCGTATCGGGGAAGTATTTTTTTATTCTCTTTAAAATGTTCTCTCTCAAATTTTTATTTATGGGAGAGAGAGGAGAGAGATGTGTATCCTTCTTATGTGTATCCTTCTTATGTGTATCCTTCTTATGTGTATCCTTCTTATGTGCATCCTTCTTATGTGCATCCTTCTTATGTGCATCCTTCTTATGTGCATCCTTCTTATGTGCATCCTTCTTATGTGCATCCTTCTTATGTGCATCCTTCTTATGTGCATCCTT
>JACQEW010000178.1 GCA_016200365.1 Nitrospinota bacterium | reverse complement strand
GAATTGTTCTATCTCTGATACCTCCTTTGAAGGTGATATATGCAAGAGATATTATTTTATTCATTTAATCATCCCCATTGCCTCTAATCTTACCCTTTTCAGTTGATTGGCATATTTTTTGAAATGACTTTTGTATTGCCAATATCTCCTACAAAACCATGAAAAGAAACCATACAATACATCTTCGTTCCTCATGTAAATAACCTTATGGTTAAGAAGCAGGTCGAATAATAATAACGGAGAGGCATCGTTTAAAATAACCATGTCAACATCACTCCTTTTATAAATATCTATGAGAGAACATTGGAGTTTCCATGTTTTTTCTGGAGAAAGGAGATTTGTTAGATAAACCCCGATGTCAAGGTCGCTTTTGGCTGTAGTTTTATCTTTAACATTTGAGCCAAATAAGAAAATAAGCTCGATATTGTATAAATCACAAATATGCTGGAAGGGTTCTTGTGGCAATTGTGCTGCCTCTTTCATTAGAATGGAAATATCTTTTCTAATAGCTTTACAAATGTTGGATTTGCAAATGTTAAGGCAATAAGGGCGATGGCTATAAAAATATTTAACTTAAAATTAAGACTTTTAAACCTTTCGTTCATTTCTTTTTCAAGACTCTTAAATCTCTCCTCAAATTCTGTTTTTAAAAGCGATATATCTTTATTTACAAGCAATATATCTTTCTTTAAAAGCAATATATCTTCCTTGCTTGCGAGTTCCTTTCTTAGTTCCTCCCTTATCTCAATTTTTATGTGCCCTTTTTTCTCTACTATAGATTCTTTTGCCTTCTCATCAATGGCTTCAATTGCCGATTCTATTGCCTTTGCAAAGATTTCCGCCTTCTTTTTATTTTCAAAGGCTTCTTCTAATAATTCAAAAGCTTCACGAGGTAATGTATAGGTTGTCATAGCCATCTCCGTAATTGTTTAATAAAAGATATGCTCTATAATTACCAAAAAGCAACCATGTTTGTCAATAAAAAAAGGGGTCGGATATTCCGACCCCTTTTAAAAACCTTTTTACAAATACCTATTACATAGCTGAATAGCCTGTCCATGTAACACTACCAGTAGCATCAATAACAGGGGCACCCGTGAGTGTAGTGCTTCCAGCTGTTTTACCTATCCAATACACTCCGCCTCCTGAACTGGCTATGGCATACTCTTTATCCCCACTTTTGTGACCGCCAGAAACAGTATAATTTTCTGATGCTGTGGCAGTAGACCCAGTAGCTGCTAAATAGACATCCTTACTTGTCGTAAAAGCAATAGTAGTAGTTTGTCTTGCCAAACTAGTAGCAGTTATTGTTATGTCGCCCGTACCTAATGCAGTGCTAGTAGCGACGATAGCAGTCGCAGCATAGACCGGTCCAATCCCTAAACTAAAAATAAGTGTTGCAATTAATATTGATAAACTAATCCTTTTCATAAATTGGTTCACCCCCTTATTTAAACCATGCCCGCTGCCAGAGCTGCTGTAAAATTCTTTACATCTGACTGTGCAGCAGAATTGTAAGCCTTAACCCTGTATGTGCTGAACTGCGGAATTGCAATTGCAGCAAGTATACCTATGATTGCCACGACGATTAAAAGCTCAATCAATGTAAAACCCTTTTCGCCGAGGACAGCCTTACCAATACCCTTCAAAGCCTCTCTAATTTTTGCCATCATTTCCTTTCACCTCCTTTCGTTTTAAAATAAGCCTTATGCTGCTATCTTTTCTCTTATCTCTGCGACATCATGTTCGAGTCTCATAACCCTGATTTCCAGCTTCTCATGATCCTCCCGTCTCACAATTACCTCGTAAAGCCGGCCTATCCTTTCATTTGTCTCATCTATCCTTTCACTTATACTTTTATTCATTTCATCCATTCTTTCATTTGTTTTATCTATCCTTTTGTTTATCTCATCTATACGCCTGTTTGTTTCATCTATCCGTAAGGTGTTCTTTGCTATCTCTTCTTTCAATTCTACTCTTAACTCATCTATACGGTTGTTTATCTCATCTATCCTTTTGTTTGTTTCATCAATGCGTCTGCTGTGGTCAACAAGATGGGCATTTATATCATCGAGTCTTTTGTTTGTAAGCTGCAAAGTTACCTTGATCTCTGCATTCTCTGCCCTGATAATACCAAACTCAGGCACTACAAGCTCCTGTATTATTTTCTTAATCGTTTCGGCAACTTCCATTTAACCCCCTCTTTTAATGTACAGGAATTTCAACCTTGAGATTGCTTCGCCGGAGCCTGCCCTGAGCGATAAAACAAGATTGCTTCGCTTCGCTCGCAATGACACAAGCGAAGGGGCTCGCAATGACACAGAAAGCAGAAGTGTCATTGCGAGGAGCGTAAGCAACGAAGCAATCTAATTCAATCTGTGTAATCTTTACTACAAGTTCCATACCATGTCAATTTAAAAATTTAACATATTGAATTATTAAAGCTAAACGCTAAACGCTAAACGCTAAACGCTAAAATGGGTGACAATTATTGTCATTTATTGTATACATTGCTGACAAAATTTGGTAAAGTTATTTACATGAAACCTCAACAAAATTCTGCCAAAAAGTATCTTATAGTTGCTGTAGTTTTTATTGTTGTCATAACCTTCCTGCTTTATCTCCCTGCCCTTAAGAACAGCTTTGTAAACTGGGATGACGATATTAATATTTACGAGAATACCCATATCAGAGCAATAAACGGCGATTTTTTAAAATGGGCGTTTTCAACCGAGTTTGCCGGGCTCTGGCATCCATTGACAATGCTCTCTTTTGCAATAGATTACGTTATATGGGGTCTAAATCCCCGAGGATATCACCTTACAAATATCCTTCTTCATACTGCAAATACAGCCCTTGTATTTTTTACTGTTATCAGGTTAATAAGTATATCTTCAAAACAGAATCCATTGGTTGCTGCCACAGTAACGGCACTTCTTTTCGGAATACACCCGCTCCATGTGGAGTCAGTAGCATGGATAACAGAGAGGAAAGGTCTATTATGTGCCTTTTTCTATTTATTAACCCTCCTATCGTATTTTAAATATACATCTTCAGACACAAAGAGAAAAAGGCTTAAGCTTTATACCCTTTCTCTCTCTCTTTTCATTCTTGCCCTTATGAGCAAACCTATGGCTGTATCACTGCCGATAGTCCTTTTGATTCTTGATTTCTATCCACTTAAACGATTATCGTCTGGAAAAGGATTGGATGCAAAAGCGCTGATTGAAAAAATCCCCTTCTTTCTCTTGACCATAGTATCTTCTTTAATAGCCATATTAGTTCAGAGCAAGGCAGGGGCGTTACCATTGCTCGAACAATATACGTTAAAATTGCGTATCCTAAATGCAATACATTCTTATATTGTCTATCTTATCAAGATGCTCTTACCGATTAATCTTGCCCCTTATTATCCCTTTCCATTTAGATTAACCCTTTTTCACCCTGTATTTATTATATCCCTTATAGTATTCACGACAATCGCCCTCTTAGGTGTTCTAACTTTGAAAAGGGATAAGCCTTTTCTATTTACTCTATGGTTATATTATATTATCACCCTAATTCCTGTAATCGGCATTGTCAAGGTTGGAGGATTTGCTATGGCAGCCCGCTATAGTTATCTCCCCTCTGTAGGACCTTTTCTCCTTACAGGGATAGGGATTGTAGCTATTTTCACCCGAAAATCTCCATTCCTTATCTCCTCTCCCTTGATGGGAGGGAAATTCAAAGGGGAGGGTGGAAAGAGGGCATTTAAAATTGCTATCATCTCGGTTTTGATTCTTCTGTCAGGTGTATTGATGAACATGACTTACAGACAAATCGGTGTATGGAAAGATTCTATGACCCTCTGGTCTCATCAGATTAGACTGTTTCCCGGTCGGGTGGCATTAGCTTATAATAACCGAGGGCTTGCTTACGATGATTCAGGTAACTATCAGGAGGCAATAGAGGATTACAGCACGGCTATTGGTATTGACCCAAAATTTGTAATAGCATATAACAATCGGGGTGCTGCATATATCAAGATAGGTAACCATCAGAAGGCTGTGAATGATTTCAACATGGCAATAAGGATTAATCAAAATCCAAAATATGCAGAAGCATATATCAGTCGTGGATTTGCGTATAGCTCTTTAGGCAACCATCAGGAGGCTATAAAGGATTACACCACGGCTATTAGCATGGATTCAAAACATGCAAAAGCATATAACAATCGTGGCAATACCTATGTCAGTTTAGGCAACTATCAGGAGGCATTAAAGGATTACAATATGGCTATTACTCTTGACCTGTGGTATGCAGAGGCATATTACAATAGAGGTGATGCTTATATTAATTTAGGCAAACATCAGGAGGCATTAAAGGATTGCAGCATGGCTATTAGTCTTAATCCAAAACTTTCATTAGCATATTACAATCGAGGCAATATTTATATTAGTTCGGGCAAACATCAAGAGGCTATAAAGGATTACAACATAGTTATTAGTCTTGATCCACAATATGTAAAGGCATATAACAATCGAGGTATAGCTTATATTAATTTAGGCAAACATCAGGAGGCTATAGAGAGTTTTAATATGGCTATTAAGCTTGACCCAAAATATGCACAGGCGTATTACAATTTAGGTATGCTTTATTCAGAGTTAGGGGATGTCGAGCAGGCGAGGATAAATTACAATAAGGCAGAGAGTCTGAGATTAAAGGTTCCTTAATTGAATTTAGTTATGCAAACCATATTAGTTGTTGACGATGAGAGGAGCATGAGGGAGTTTCTCTCTATTATGCTTGAGAAAGAGGGCTACAGAACAATAACTGCGGATAATGGAAAGGATGCTACAGAGCTTATAAAGAGCCATAAATTCGACCTTATTATTACGGATATAAAGATGCCGAAGGTCAGCGGTATTGAAATATTAAGAGAGTCAATGAGTCTCCACCCGCACACTCCTGTCATAATGATTACTGCCTTTGCATCCACTGAGGTTGCTGTGGAGGCGATGAAGCTCGGCGCCTATGATTACATCACCAAACCTTTTAATGTAGAAGAAATAAAAATAGTAATTAAAAAGGCACTGGAAAAAAAGTCCATCCTCGATGAAAATATATCATTAAAAGAAGTAGCTCAAACCTTAAGGTTTGAGTTACAGGGTCGCTATCAATTTTCTAATATTGTCGGTAAAAGTGATAAGATGCAAAAAGTTTACGAGCTTATTCAAAAAGTATCCAATGGGAAAAGCACGGTTCTGATTACCGGTGAGAGCGGGACAGGCAAAGAGCTTGCGGCAAAGGCGATTCACTATAACAGTGACAGGAAGGTTCAGCCCTTTGTCTCCATAAGCTGCGGTGCAATTCCAGAGACACTGCTCGAGAGCGAGCTATTCGGTCATCAGAAGGGCGCCTTTACGGGTGCTGATTCTGATAAAAAGGGGCTTTTTGAAATTGCTGATGGAGGGACATTTTTTCTCGATGAAGTAAGTGAAGCCCCGCTTTCCATTCAGGCAAAGCTGCTCAGGGTATTGCAGGAGAAGGAGTTTAAAAGGGTCGGCGGGGTAAAGAATATAAAAGTGGATGTTAGGGTTATTGCAGCTACGAATAAAAATCTTCACGAATTGATAGCAGAGGGTAAATTCAGGGAAGACCTTTATTATCGGCTGAATGTGATTCCCTTAGAGCTACCTCCATTGCGGGCGAGGAGGGAAGATATACCATTGCTTGTAAGACATTTTATCGGTAAATATAATGTTATCAATAAAAGGGATATTAAAGGGATACATCCTAAGGCTATGGAGATGATTGAGAGATACAAATGGCGGGGGAATGTAAGGGAGTTGGAAAATGTAATTGAAAGGGCTATAACCTTTGAAACCTATGCTGATATACAACCCGAAAGCCTTCCTGACGAGATAAGGGGTTATACAGCGGAGGCTGTAAAGGTTGTTTCTGACATTCCATCGGATGGCTTGAATTTAGAGAATTATATAAGCGAATTAGAAAAGGGTATTATTTTAAACGCCCTTAAGAAAACAGGGTGGGTAAAGAAGAAGGCAGCGGAGTTATTGAATCTCTCTTTCAGAGCCTTTAGATATAAACTGCAGAAGTATCATATTGAAAAGGAGTAAATCCATGAAGCAAGAAGCAAGAAGCAAGAAGCAAGAAGCAAGAAGACAGAAGCCAGAAACAAGAAGACAGAAGCAAGACCTCTTGCTTCTTGCCTCTTGCCTCTTGCCTCTTGCCTCTTGCCTCTTGATTCTAAGTTGTGCTGTTGCTAAACCTATAAATCCGGCAAAATCCCTGCATCCGGAAACATCCACGATTGTTGAGCAAAATACAGGGGAGTTGGGAGTCGGGAGTCGCGAGTCAGGAGTCAAGAGTCAAGAACCAAAAGACAAGAGTCAAGAACCAAGAACCAAAAACCAAGAACCAAAGACAAAGGAGCAGGAGCTTAAAAAGGATTTACGAGTCCCGAATCCCGAACCCCGAACCCCGAAGTTAAAGATAGGCTGTATACTCACCCTTTCTGGTGAGGGGGCATCTGTAGGGCAGAGGGTTTTAGAGGGCGTTCAATTGGCATTTAATTCTTTAATCCCCCCCAACCCCCCTTTAGAAAAGGGGGGAGTGGACTTACCTTCAGAAAAGGTGGGATTAAGGGGGGATTTGTTTTCCATGGATTTGGTTTTAAGGGATTCAGGAGGGGATACATCTGCTGTAAATTTATTAGAAGGTTTGGCAAAGGATGAAGATGTAATAGCGGTTATAGGACCTATCTTCAGCAAGTCTGTTATAAACTCCGCCAGAATAGCGGATAAATATAAGATACCTATATTCTCTCCCACTGCATCTTCAAAGAATATATCCGGTATCAGTCCATATTTCTTCAGAAACAGTCTTACCAATCAGATGCAGGGTGAATCGCTTGCAGATTACGCCGTCAATCATCTCAATCTCAAAAAGTTTGCAATTCTTTATCAGAGAGACCCTTACGGGATTGAGATTAAAAATGTCTTTGAAGAAAGGGTAAAGTCTCTCGGAGGGGAGATAATATTCAGCGAGCCTTTTGACCCCGACCAGAATGACTTTGGGCAGCAGATAATGACCATAGGGGGAATGAGGGATCCTGATTTAAAGAAAATCGTGGATGACGGCAAGCCTAAGCCAAAATTAAAATATGACGCCGTATTTATTCCGGGGACTGCCGACAGGGTAGGACTTATCCTGCCTGAGCTGACATATTACAATATATCGGGTGTTACGGTGCTGGGCGGAAATGGGCTGAATTCTCCCGACCTTGTGAGAATGGGCGGAAAATATGCAGAGGGGATTATTTTTGCTGACGGATTTTTCCCTGCCTCTGAAAAGCCTGCTGTAAAGGAATTTGTGGAGAGATATAAGATTTTTTACAATAAAGAGCCTGATATACTCGCTGCACAGGCTTATGATGCAGCAAGGATTATATTGAGTTTAATCAAAAACGGCG